>NZ_JBFAWH010000014.1:0-247065 GCF_040680235.1 Streptomyces sp. NPDC052101 | reverse complement strand
TGAGACTTCGAACACCTCCCCCAACGGCACAGGAGCCTCGTGCGTTGCGCACACCACCAGCGTCACCCGATCAGTGGCCGCGCTGAAAACACTCAGTGCCTGCTGGCAGGATCACCAGCATGACACCGTTGCTTCTCACCGACATCGAACAAGCCGTTCGCAGCAGTTGGAGTGCCGAGACATGCACGCCTGGGTTCCGATCCCGGTGGACCAAGGGCAATCCGGCCCGTGACCAGTGCGGGGTGACCGCCATGGTGCTCAATGACCTGTTGGGAGGGGAGTTGATCCGGGGAGAGGTCCACGTCAACGGAGAGCGTGTGGACTACCACTGGTGGAACCGCCTGGGCATGGGCATTGAGATCGACCTCACCCGCGAGCAGTTCGGGCCGGAGGAGATCGTCACTGGCGGAATAGTGATCCCCCGCCCGCCCGTGACCGAGTGGCGCAGGCTCCGCGAGGAGTACGAGCTTCTCCGCGACCGCGTCTTGGAGAAGCTCAATCGGCAACAGGCGACGGCCCCTGCGTCTGCGAACTCTTTCAGCATTGCCGCTCCAGAGTGAGGACGGCCGCTGTGATGAACGACATTCGATTCAGGCGGCGCGGTAGGAGACCAGAGCGGCGATGGCGAGAATGGGTCTCGCCATAGGCCTCGCGGCGGCCGGTGTACTGCTGGAGCAGGCGCCATTACCGGACTTCGGCGTTGTCGTGCTCAACGAAATCGCAGGTCGGCCCATTAGGGTCGGATGCATGACAACATCCCTTGCCAGCAGTGCCTTCGACTCGCTCCGCCTCGACGCCGTGCCCGACCAGGAGGCGCTGCGCCGGGCCTACGAAGCCCCCAGCGACGCGGCCGTGCGGAAGCAGATGACCGAACTCACCGAGCAGACCCGGCGGTTGATCGGCTGCTCATCGCTGGTCCTGGTCGCCAGCGCGGACGCCGAGGGCAACTGTGACGTCTCCCCGCGCGGCGGCCCCGCCGGGTTCGTCGCCGTCCTGGACGCACGGACGGTGGCGATACCGGACGCGACCGGCAACAAGCGTCTGGACACCCTGCAGAACGTCGTCGCCACCGGACGGGCCGGGCTGCTGTTCGTCATCCCGGGGCGCACCACGACGCTCAGGGTGAACGGCCGGGCGTGCGTCTCCACCCGCCCAGAGCTGCTGTCGCAGCTGACCGCCGTGGGCAAGCCGCCGACGAGTGCGCTGGTGCTGGGGATCGAGGAGGTCTATCCGCACTGCCCCAAGGCGCTCCTGCGCAGCGCCGCCTGGAAGCCGGAGCAGTGGCTGTCGGCGGACGCCCAGCCGACCTCGGCCGAGGTGACGCTGGCCCAACTGCGGATGCCGGAGCTGACGATCGCCGACATCGAGCAGGCGGAGGCGGACTCGCTGAAGTACCGGTACGAGTAACGGGCCGACCTGCGATCATTGAACCACCAGCCCGCCGAACCCCCGGGCCAGCCCGCCCCAGGATCAATCGCGGGGCAGCCCGTAGGCGTCGGCGTGCGCCGGCAGGGCGAGCCAATCCGCCCAGGAGATCTCACGGCCGATGAAGCGCGGGTGCTCGAACGGCCAGTCGGCGGCGACCCACTGCGGCACCAGCATGTTCAGGGCCTGCTCGACCTTGCTGCCCACCAGCTCGTCCACCACCCACCAGGAGATCTCGCCGTCCGCGCCAGCCTTCTCCGGCGGGTCGATGTAGACGCAGCCGAACAGGGCCGTCTCCGCGTCGTCGAACAGCGCGTAGTTGAAGGACTGGTGTGCGGCGATCTCCTTCTCGTGCCGCAACAGGTCGGCCTGGTCGGCCTCGTAAGTCATGGTGGCCGCGGGCCAGCCCCAGGCCGGGCCGAAGATGGTCCACAGCCGCTCGCGCGAGCCCATCACGGCCGGATAGTCGAGCCGGGTGTCCGCCTCCCGGATAGGTCGCAGGTGATGATCGACGCCCGGCAGCGGTACGCGGACGGGGTGGACGAAGTCATCGGGAAGCCAGCTCATGGCGCCTGACCGTAGCACCGCGCGGGCGTCCGCTCCCCTGGATTTTCTCCGTACCGACGCGCGGGCCGCCGAACCCGATCGGCACGACAATGGCTTCGGAGGCCAGGCGATGAGCGGTCCGGTGGCGGCTCCACGTACGGCATCGACGGAATCGTGCTGTACTGCCCACTACGCATGCTTCCGGGGTCCGTGCCCCACTCAAGCATCACCAGGAACAGCGGATTCAGGCCCGGGCTCACCCGGGGTGCTGGTCGTCCTGCACGTCGTGCAAGGTGGGGGCGTAGGAGATCCCGACGATCAAGCCGTCCGCCGTGAGAAGTCTGGCCACCGTCTGGCCCCACGGCTCGGTACGGGCCTGGTGCACCAGCTCGAAGCCCGCGCGCTGAAGCTCGGCACCGGCAGCTGTGACGGCTTCCGTGTTCGCCACCTCGAACTCGATCGATGCCTGCGGAACCACCCGGTCGGCGGGCCACTGGGCCGTGCCGAAGCATGCCTCGGCTGCCTGCGAGAGAGGCCACAGGCCGAAGTGCTTGCTGCCGGGGACGCTCCCGCTGGAGTAGTAGCCGTTGCCTTCTCCCTCCAGGGGGAGGCCAAGAGCCTCGATGAACAGCTTGCGGCTCAGCGGCGGGTCGGCGACGACCACCGCCACGCTCGTGATGAAGAGAACGTCCATGCCGGTGGTGGCACTCCCGCTGCGAATGGACTGCGAGGGCTGGAGATTCGGCCTCGTCGGCACCGCTCTCAGCGGCCGGATCCCGCTCAACCTATCCCCCGGCTCCCCAAAAGCCGAGACACCCGCGCCAACACCAACCCCTGAGTCACCCGATCGGGCTGACTCACCTCCGCTCCGCAGCGGGGACCTTATGGCTCTGTCGGGCGAGGGCGTCGCGCAGGAATAATGGTTGAGACTTGTGGATTGATGCTTGATCAGGCGACTGGGCTGGTGCCTTGGAGGACGTCCCGAGCCTTGAAGTGGAGATCGGCCGCGCCTGCTCCGGTGAGGACGAGGCGGGCACCGTGGGGCGGGTCCACCTCCTCGACCGTCACCTTGGGGTAGCGGCGGATCTCCGTCAGTAGCAGGTCGACAGCGTGTCCGTCCTGGCTTGTGCAGCGAAAGCGCGCGCCCAGCCGTGTGGTCGCCAGGCATCGCACGACGACGGCAAGTCGAGCGGCGCCAGTGGTGTCCACCTGCACGATCTCGACCTTGGGCTGGGGTGCTTGCGCAGGAGTCATCGTCACGCTGCCATGGTCTCAGGGCGTTCGACGTGCTGGCCGCGTTCGAAACGGGCTCCAGCGCGTACAAGCGGAACGAGGTGGGAGCCGTTGACGGCTCGCCAGCGGGCTTGGGCCGACTCGACGAGCTTTGAAGACCATCGCGAGCCCGGCGGCGCGGGAGCTGCGCCCCGGGTGACCTTCGTGCGGAGTCGCGCGGTGGAGAAGGTCGACTCGATGGGGTTGGTGGTCCGCAGGTGGATACAGTGCTCGGCCGGTGGAACGCCAGCAGCACGTCCTGGTCGTCGGTGATCCTCGCGACGGCCATAGCGCCTGTATGATGATCAATCTTGCCGATCCGGGTCCCCCGGGAAGGAGGATCCGGTAGGAAGACGATCGTGACACGCGGTCAACTCGCCGACTAACAGAGAAAGTTGATCCCGGGTGTGGAGGGACGCCAGCGTCTTCACCGCAGATGCGCGACTCGCTGTGACACTCCCCTGGCCCGCAGACGCACGGCGCTCCGCGGGCCACCCGCTCATCAACAGCGCACCCAGTACTGCGCCTACTGCATGGCCAAGGTCGCCGTCCAGCGCCGTGGGTCAGCCCACGGGCAGACCAGCGCCCTCGCCCCCGTCATCATGGTGATCAGGCACACCCAGGACGTTGGCCAGCTCACCATCATCGGCGAGACGGTCCCCCGACAACGTCTTCCTCATCTGGCCCTCCATCAGAGACAGACCGACGGCGCCAGGCACTGCGACTCGCACACGCACATCCGCCCTGTCGATACGCGAGCGAGGCGCAGCAGCGTCGTACGGGGCCTCGCGGCCTGCCGGCTCCAGCACCAAGCCCGTGGAACCCAAGTAGTTGGCTTCGTCGTCCTGGCCGGGGACACCTGTGGCATATCGCCGCCCAGGCTCGCGTGGTCATCCCGGTGGCTGGCATGGTCGTCTCCGGGGCCATAACCGGCCTCATCCTCGCCGAAGTCGACCCGTTCACTGCGATCCGCTACCGGATCGTCGTGATGCCCATGCTGCTCGCCGCGGCCACCCTCGCCGCCCTGACTTTCGCCCGTCTTGCCGAGCGCTCCCTGTTCGACGACGCCCACCGTCTGGGCCCACTGGCTGCCGGCCCAGCCAAGGCGGGCCACATCGCCTCCGTGGTCAACACCCTCGTCCTGGCCTACGCCGGCGCCGCCTTGCCGCCGCTCCTCCTCTTTTCCATGGCGCAGAGCGGCGTAGGCACGGTCGCCGACAGCGAGTGGTAGCCGAGGAGATCGTGCGCAGGCTGGTCGGATCGATCGGCCTGGTGGCCTCAGTTCCGGTTACCACGGCCCCTGCGGCTGCGGTGTTCCCGGCGGACTGGCACGGTACGCAGACGGGAACGGCGACAGAGGGCGCGGCGACGGGGGCCGTCGGGGGCCCGCGCAGGCGCCGGCGGGAGCGTTGAAAGCCGTCTCGGGCTCCGGTCCGCGAGTCCATGTTTGATCCGCCACGGCGAGGATCAGCTGCTGCTCATCCTGCGAGGATGGTTCGTCGACGGCCGGAGCGGGGGCTGTCCGAGCATATCTGCCGTGACCACTTGGCCCCCGGCGTGCGTGCACTATCTGCATCAGTGCTCTCGCGGTCATCCCGAACTGTTGATCAGAGCCGGAGAACCTGGTCGGGTAGCCCGGGGGCATGATTCCCCCGGGCTACCGGATCCTCCTACTCATGGCCCCGGACGGTTTCGTCACTTCTCATCTTGAGGTTGCGGAGCGTTGCGTTGCGTTATCTGATGCCGTGGATGGCCTGGGGGTCTGCGGCTGGGAGGGCGGGAACGGCCTTCTCAGCGGCAGGGGGCGGTGTCACGTAGACCGGGGTGGGGTCGGGTTCGGGTGCGCAGGTCTTGGCGATGACGCCTTTGCCGATGGGGAGGCTGCCGTCTCGCAGGTAGGCGGTGAAGCTGTCGTCCAGGCAGGCGTTTCCGTGGAAGAGGATCTCGTGGAAACTGCCGCCGTTCTGGACGACGAGTTTGGATCCGGGCAATGCCTTGTGCATGGCGAGGGCACCCGGGTAGGGGGTGGCGGCGTCCTCGGTGGCCTGGAAGAGCAGGACGGGCGGCAGGCCCCTGCCGGTGATCTTGAGTCGGCCGGCCGGGTTGCCCTGGTAGGGCCAGAACATGCAGGCGGCGTTGTACCACATGTTGTTGTAGGTATAGAAGGGCGCGACGGCGTTGACCTTGGCCTGGTCCCTCTTCCAGAACTCCCAGTCGCGCGGCCAGTTGTTCTCGGTGCACTGGACCGCGTTGTATGCCGGGAAGGTGCCGTCGTCGGCACCCGGGGCCGCATAGCGGTTGTAGGCGATCTGCAGCGGGCGGGTGTCGTTCTTGGTGAGGTAGGCCGACAGCACGGTGGCCATCTGCGGCCAGCGCAGGAAGTTGTAGCCGCCGCCGTAGAAGGTGTCTTCGAACTCTGCGGGGCCGATCTTGCCGGGGGCCGGGGTGGCTGCTACCGGGCTGGTCCGCAACGCGGCCTCGACCTGGTAGTACTCCTGCTCCACGGTGGCAGGGTCAGCGCCGAGGTGATAAACCGAGTCGGCCTTGGCGGTCCATGCCGCGAAGGCCTCGAATCGGCGCTGGTGTTCCTTGTCCTGCAGGACGTTGTGGTCGTACCAGCTGATGGTCGGGCCGACGATGCTGTCCAGCACCATCCGGCGCACGTGCGAAGGGAAGAGCTGGCCGTACGTCGAGCCCAGCGAGGTTCCCCACGAGCCACCGTAGAAGTTGATCTTTTGCGCGCCGAGCGCCCGCCGGATGCTGTCCATGTCGCGCGCATTGTCGGCGGTGGTCATGTGCGGCAGGAACCAGCTCCAGTTCGCGGCGCAGTCGGCTGCGTACGCGGCCGACTTCTTCAGCCATGCCTGCGACGTGCCCTGGCCGACTTGGTAGTCCGGCCGCTCGGCGTCGAAGAAGTGCGCGTCGCAGGTGACGTGGGGGTCGCTGGCGTTGGTGCCGCGTGGGTCGAAACCGATCCAGTCGTAGGTCGAGGCGACGTCCTGGGGAATCTTTCCGGAGACGTAGGCGGGCATCCACAGGCCGGAGTCGCCGGGACCGCCGGGATTCAGCAGGATGGGGCCCTGTCGTTCGCTCTTGGGTGCGGTGGCCGGGAGCCGGTTCACCTTGATCTTGATCTTGGCGCCGTTCGGGTGCGCGTAGTCCAGGGGCACTTCGAGCATGGCGCACTGAAGCGCGGGGGTAGTCGCGTCGCGGCAGGAACTCCAGACGAGCTTCCCCTGACCGGTATCCCCTGGCGCAGGCGGGGAAGCGGAAGCAGGCGTGATGCCCGCGCAGACTCCGCCGATGGCGGCGACGACCGATAACAGGGCTCTGACTTTTGTCATGGAAGCATCATGTGGCATGTGCAATATCACATACCATACTCAGTGTATGCGTTACCCAACTGTGACTCACGAGGCGTGTGCGCTCGCCATGCCATCGCCGGGCGGCCTGGACGGGTTGCCTTGGTCCCCTTCTGGGCGATCCCGCCGTGCAGCCCCTTCGGCGACCAGGGCGCGACTTCGCCGTGTGATAGCCGGCGTCGGAGGTGCACGGCGAACCGCTCCCGGCCAACCTGCCCGCCTACGAGCCCCTCTTGGGTCCGCAGCGACTCGCACTGACGGCCCTGCTGAGCTGCCTCCGGCCGCCATACGGCGATACGGCTGCTCAGGATCTTGAGCCGGCAAGTGAACCGACGGCACAAACCGTTCGAGATCGGGCCGCGGATCACGACAGTGGTGCATGGCACCGCCGGGAAGGCGTGGCGTGCGGCCGAGCAGAAGATCGCGGCCAAACCGGCGCGACGCGAGCGAAGGCGCCACCTGGACGGGCAACCGCGGCACGGCCGTGGGACAGCGGCGGCTCTTCGAACTCACCGATCCCATGTTCGTGGCGGGCGACGACGCTGACGCATAGCAGGTGGTCACCGACCTGCTGATGTCCTACGTTCGGCCGACGCCCTCGACCTCGGCCAGTGTGAGCTGGCGCGTTCAGCACCGTGGGGCTGGCCGCCTTCCACGTCCGGACCCGCAAGCGTACACACACATGACGACTCATCACCATCCCAGAGAGGCACGGCCCTTCAAGCCCGTCTGCGGAACCCGGATCGCCCTGCTGCAGGTGCCGCCCACGCCCCGAATCACCCTCGTCGACCTCAGCCTTCACCGTCGGGTGCAGGCGCAGCTGCTCGGCGATGCCCTCGGTGCGCATCGTGGTCTGGCCGTGCATCCGGCCGGGCCGGTTGGCTCCGGACCACAGCGGACGCCCCGAGCCGTCACCGACGGTGGTGACCTTTCCAGTGTGCTGCTTCTTCTTGCCGGAGACGAACGCCGCGCGGCCCGCCAGGCTGCCCCTTGGGCGGCGAACCTGGGTCTCGGTGCCGTCGACCCGCAGTTCAACGCCTTCGGCCTCGGCGTAGACGAAGTCGTCGGCCAGGGAGTGAAGACCAGCTTGTCATCCGGCCCGGCACCCATCGCGCGCTTTGGCTCGCCGGCCCGGCGTTCACGCAGCACGGACTCGCGCCGAGCAACCCCGGGGCAGCCAACTCCTCGATGAAATTACCGAGGTGCGCACGATCAAGGCCACAGAAGGCGGGATGGGGCAAGGCCGCACGGGCTCGGTAATGTGTCACAACTTCACCAACCCGTGCGGCCCAGGTCACGTCACTGCCCGACTGCCGCCCCGGGCGAACGAGTCGTTGACGGACCGGGCACAATTGCGATCACGAGTCTGCGTCGTGAAACGGCGGGCTCCCTGGCCAGATGGCCTGCACGAGAGCGAAATCCCGCGCGCCGCACGGACACACTTGAGTGAGGTGGCTGACCGTAAGAATCGGATAGCCGACCCGGAATCGCTCGCAGCACAAGTCGACCCCCCTACGGCCGATCTCCGCTCTCGCATACCGAGTCGTTATAGCCTCGACCCTTATGAGTTGGCTGCCTGACGACTTCGTCCACCCCGTGTACGTGCCCGTGCCCAACACCGCGCTTCACCTGCGGCCGATCCGGGAGGCGGACACCGCGATCGACTACCCCGCCGTGATGGGCTCACGAGAGCGCTTGTGGGAGATCTTCGGCCCGGCCTGGGCCTGGCCCAAGGAGACGATGACCTATGAAGAGGACCGCATCGACTTGTTGCGGCACGAGAAGGAGATAGCTGCGCACCAGTCGTTCAACTACGCGCTGCTGGACGAGGAGGAGACGGCGATCTTCGGCTGCGTCTACATCGATCCACCCGAGCGCACCGGCTCCGACGGAGAGGTCTCCTGGTGGGTGGTGGACGATCTCGTCGGCGGCGATGAGGAGCGCGCGCTCGACGCGCTGGTGCCGCGGTGGATCGCCGCCGACTGGCCCTTCCAGCAGCCCCGTTATCTGGGTCGCGACATCACCTGGCAGGACTGGCTCGCGCTGCCGCGCGCCTCGTGACACGTCCGAGGCGGTGCCTGGATCGCGTCTTGAGAGCTCGTCTGATCGTTGTGTGCATGTGCCGTTGACCGATACCCAGTAGGCCTGGATCGAGCCGTTGCTCCTTCACCGGTCCCCGCGTCGCGGCGACCGGCGGCGCGATCACAGGCAGCTGATCGACGCGATCGCATGGAAGAAGGACCAGGCCGGTGCGCAATGGCGACGCTACCGAGGGCCAGCTCGTCGAGTGGGGATCGGCCGTGGACTCCACCATCGTTCGCGCTCACCAGCACGCCGCCGGCGCCGTCGAAGAAGGCGGCGGGAGTGGGCGGCGAACCGATCGATGATGTCCTCGGCCACTTCCCCGGCGGCTTGACCACGAAGATCCGCCCCCACCGCCCATCCCGCTCTCCGCCCCTGGTCCTGGTCCTGGTCATCTCCCCCGGACGATCAGGCGACGCTCCGCGTTTCCCGCTGTTCATGGACGTCCTGCGGATGCCGCGCCCGTCGCAGCAGACCTCGTCCGGAAAGACCATCTGGTCTGAGCCGACCATCCCCCAGGAGCCCCTGGCCCCTCGGATGTCTCAGGTTCACGCCCGTGCGCCGATGCTCTTCACTGATCACGAGAAGACACCAACTCGGCCTCACGGGGGTACACACATGCACAGCGGGAAGCGCATCCTTGCAGCCGGCCTGGCCACCGCGGTCTCCACCGCGGCCCTCACCGTCGCCGGTATGACGGTGCCGGCGCAGGCCGATGCCCAGGGGACCGTCGACTGCGACGGCTGGGTGCACAACAACGATCCGGACGTCGGCATCGCGGGCTGCCAGAACAACACCGACCACACCGTCACGTTCCGCGCCGAGATCGTCTGCGGCTGGGCCCCGGACATCTCCGGCAACTGGGTGACGCTGAACCCGGGGCAGTACGGCGAGTCCACCGGTTCCTGCGCGTTCTACAGCACTGGTGTCGGCAGCGTGGGCTGGACCATCCAGTGACGCACAGGTGTTCAACCGCCGCTCGGCACCCCACAGTGCGACCGGCGTGAACGACCCCACCGCTCGCAGGCACTGCGGCTGCTGCGAGCGGTGGGGCAGCCCTGCGCCGCAGCCGCGATCTGAACGCGGGCGAGTCCCCGTATCGCGGCCACAGTGCACCCCGACATCAGCTTCGGCCCCGGATCCACCCACCCATCGCCCTCGCCGTCCTCGCGCGCCGGCGATGCCGTACACCGTGCCCAGCAAGCGGGAGGGAAAGGTCGCGGGATGGGGGAAATAGGCCGAAGAGCCTCCGTCATGACCTCGCCTGGCCTATCGTGATGACGCTCCTTTGGACGATCATTCCTCGCGGGGGAACTCCGGTGACTGATATTGAGACCGGCGTGGTGACGATCGAACTGGACGACGGCACCACCGTAGATGCCGAGGTCATCGGCGATCTGCGATTCCAGGAGGTGGATGACACCACCTCCTACGGCGACGTCGGACTTCGTGACCGGGCGGCTCGGGCGGGCGAGGCCGTCGCCCTGACTCTGGATCAGGTGCGCGACACCGTACGTGGCCTGGGCCGCTGGGCAGCCGAAACGGTGACCGGGCCGGCGGCCGGGAATCCGGACACGGTCGAGGTCGAGTTCGGGCTGAAGCTGGCGGTGAAGTCCGGTCGGCTCATGGGCGTCATCGCCGAGGCCGGCAGCGAGGCCGGGCTGACCATTCGGTTGTCCTGGGACATGGCCTCCCGCCGTGGGTCGGCTGCCGCTGACCCGGACGAGGGGCGGGTCCAGTAAGTGCTCGCACAGAACGAACCGCACACCTGCGCGGTCTGGATCAGCGTCGGCGGGACCTTCCGGGGCTGCGGTTTCTTCGTCGCCGAGGGCTTGGTGGCCACTGCCGCCCATGTCGTAGGTGGCGGGTGCGATGCGGACATCGCGATCACCCATGCCTCGGGAACCTACCGGGTCGTAACCAAGACCGTCCGAGCCTGCCCGCCGGACGACGACGGCGCCTCCCGGTTCCACCCGTTTCCCGATCTGGCCGTGTTACCAGTGCCCGAATGCTCCGGCCATACGATCGCTCGCCTTGCCATGGCCGACCCCGAGCCCGGCATGACCGTCACGGCACTCGGATTCTCGGCGGAGACCCCGACGCCTGGCGTCCAGCCCGACAGTCTGCGGCTGCATGTCGCGGGCCGCTCCGGGGAGTTCGGCCGGATTCTGGGGGACGGAGTACGCCCCGGCTTCAGCGGCAGCATGCTGGTCGGCCCGGACGGGCTGGCCGTGGGCGTGCTCAAGGGCAGCCGGGACTACCGCCGCGACAGGGGAGGCTGGTTCGTCCCGGTGTCGGCCTTGCGTGGAGTCCTCACCGAAGCAGGACATGAGCTGAACGCCCACCCTCCACCGCCGCGGCCGCCAAGTGACGCGGAGCTGGTCGAAGCCCTGCTGGCATTCCCTTCACTGGGGCGGTCCGAGGGCAGGCAGGACCTGTTGGAGGCCATGGGTCGCACCCTGGGACTGCCTTACTCCTTCGAGGTTGACGAGCGGTCCGGTCGACGGGAGCACCTTGGGCGCCTCGTGCACCGCTGCCGTCACTACCGTGACGAGAGGGCGGCGCTGCGGGCCCTGCACGAAGCCATGGCCGAACTCGTACCGCACGACGGCGCTTTGGAGCAGCTGCGATCGGTCGTCGAGCGGGCCGTCGAAGGCCCGGATCCGACCGGCAGGGCGCACGGAACGGGATGACAAGCATGCACCGAGAGCCACTTCAGCTTTTCCGGGAGACCCTGCTGTGCACCCTCCTCGGCGCTTTCCCCGACATGCACCGCCGTGAGTTCCGCAGGGACATCCTGACGACCATGGAGCTGCATATGGACGTGGAGGAACGGGACATCGCGCGAGAACACGTGCGGGCCATCGTCCAGACCGTGTTGGGGAGCCCTCGGTCGTCCGAAAGCCTGTGGTCCCTGCGGGATGCCCTGCACCGGCACGCTCCCCAAGACCGAGCCCTTCCCTGGCTGGAGTTGGCCGTGTTGTGCCTGACCGGTTCTTTTCCCCTGCCTGAGGTGAGCATGCTGCGGCTGATAGAGGTGCTGCGTGAGGTCCCGTGTGACGGCCTCGCACGCGACACTCTGGCTCGTTACGCCGCGGAAAGCGGCGGCAGCACCCTGGCCGCGGACCAGCCGACCCTGCCCGAAATCCTGCTGTGGTTGGCGGACCGACACGGTTCCGCCGACGCAGGGCCCTTTCTCCGCTTCGCGACTTCACTCAGTGACGAACCCTCCGTTGCCCGCACACGTAAGGGCCAGGAGTTGCGCGCCTTGCTGGCGGACCTGAATGCTCCCGCTCCCGACCGAACCGACGATCGTCTGATCATCCAGATCCGCTTAGAGGCCGCAGACCCCGACCACCTGCCCCCCACGCGGTACCTTCTGCGCAGCGCCTACTATCGGTACCGGCTTCCCATGGGCCCCCTGAAGCAGCTCAATCAGCTGCCGCACGAAGAGTCCTTCAGCAAGGACGAGTTGATCGGCAAAGCTCCGTCGCGGCTGTCCCGGTGGGCGGAACTCGTCCGCGAAGTGCACCGAGCCGACGGCAGGGTCCGTGTCGAGTTCCTTCTCCCTGCTTCCCTGCTCAGCCACGAGGCTGAGTTCTGGATCCTCGGGCCATCCAGAACGGCCCTTGGACACAATGTCCCAGTCGTTGTCCGCTCGTTGGAGCGTTACAGCGATCCCTATCTCGATCTGAAGCGCTGGCGCCACCGGTGGGAGAAACTGATCTCGTCCCACTCGGACGTCGATGCTCTGGAACAGATCGAGTGGCCTTCCTTGGAGCTGAGGGAGCCGAGACATCTGGCCGACTGGCTCAGCGACCACACTGACGTGGCATGCCTCGGTCTGTCGGTGCCCTACGACGATCTGGAGCCTGCCGCCAGGGAAGCGGTCGATGACGCGCTGCGGATGGAAGGAGTACCGGCCATGGTGTGGCGGCGGGACTCCGGCGATCCGGACGAGGTGGTGACAGCTCTGCGTACGCGTCCGCTCGAGTTCCTGTCGGAGCTTCCCGAAGCACTGGTGGAATGCCGCCGGGCGGGCCGTTGGAACAAAGAGCACGTGAGCCAGCACATCACCCTCCTGTGGGACGACCCCTACTGTGTGGATCGCGCGCAGGACTGGCCCTTCGAGGGGATGGCATGAGCGAAGAGGCATGGTGGGTCTACCAGGGCACCGGCGTCCCTCATGGGGGTATACGGGAGTTGCCCCCGGCTCCTCCGTGGCGGCGCTTCGCAGGGACGACGCCCGATGGCCAAAGCGCACCTCTTGAACCACCCCCGGAGCCGGAGTACGGCTCGACCGCGCGCCGGTTGGGTCGGGCTCGCCAGGCAGCGGCGTATCAGGCGGACGAGAAGGAGATCGAGCTGGTCAATCTGGCTCTGCATCTACGGCGACCGCTGCTCATCACCGGAAAGCCGGGCATCGGAAAGTCCACCCTGGCCTACGCGGTGGCCCACGAACTGGGGCTCGGCCCCGTGCTGCGGTGGCCCATCACCAGCCGCTCGACGCTGGGCGACGGCCTCTACGCGTACGACGCCATCGGCAGGCTGCACGATGCCGGGATTCGCAGCGGCGGCACGAGAACCAGAACGCTGAGCAGGCCCGGCCCGCGGCGTGCGGCTCCGGGCATCGGCCAGTATCTGCGGCTCGGCCCGCTCGGCACCGCCCTGCTGCCCTGGCGCCATCCTCGCGTCCTGTTGATCGACGAGATCGACAAGAGCGACTTCGACTTTCCGAACGACCTGCTGAACGTCTTCGAGGAGGGCGAGTTCGAGATTCCGGAACTCGCCCGGCTCGGACCGGGCAGACAGCACGTCATGACCGCCGACACAGAGGGCACGGCCGCAGTGACAGGTGGAGTGGTTCGGTGCACCGAGTTCCCGTTCGTCGTGCTCACCAGCAACGCCCAACGGGAGTTTCCCACGGCATTCCTGCGACGCTGCGTCAGGCTTGACATGCAGCCACCGAACGCGGAACGGCTCGCCGCGATGGTCTCAGCACACTGGGACAACCCAGGCGGCGAAGGGCAGGTCCTGCCCGCCCACGCCCAGGACATGATCGCCGAGTTCCTGCGACAGCGCGAGGACGGCGTGGAACTCGCCAACGATCAGCTGCTCAACGCTCTACTGATGGCGGGACGGGTCCTGTGGGACGGTGAGCGAGGCCGGCACCTGGTCCGGGAGGTTCTGCTCCGCCCGCTCAATCAGGGCTGAACGAGCCCGTGCCGAGCGAGCCAGGGACCGCGCCCGAGGCGGTGCTGTCGAAACAACTCCGCGACGCCATATCCCAGTTGCTCGATCCGCAGGGAGCCGGGCCTCAGCCCGAGGACATCGCGGACGCACTGTGGATCGCCGGCATCGCTGGCATCGCGGCGAGAAGGCGCGGTGCGCGGATCAGTGAGCCGGCGGACACGGCGCCCCATGAGCGGCTCAGGCAGCAGGCCCTCCCCCAGCGGAGAAACCCGTCAGAGAGCCCGGCCCCACCGGCGGCCACAGAGCCCAGGGCAGGCACGGACAACAGGCCGGCCACGGCCCGGAGCGACGGTCCGGCGCCGACGCCTGCCCCGGAGCCGCCCGCCACGACGGAACCAGGTCCTGCCGCACCTGTCCGCGCCGACCACCAGGCCGACGCTCCGCAACCGGCGCCCGCACAGCAACGCGGCGACCACACACGGTCCACTTCCTCTGGGGCGGCCGCGCAAGCCATCCACCGCCCGCCGGGACGGGTGGCCACCGGCGCCGCCCTGCACCCCATCGGCGGTTCCACTCGCGCCACAGGCGGCAGCCCACGCTCCGCCCATGAAGTCACAGTGACCCGCCCGTCCGCCCTCACCGAAACCATGACGCTGGCCAGGGCACTGCGTCCGCTGCGCCAGCCCGTCCACTCCGCAAGGCCGACACTCGACGAGGCGGGCACGGCTCAGGCAAGCAGCCAGACCGGGCTCCTGCATCCGGTCTGGCGCCCGGCCGACGAACGAAGGTTCTCCGTGGACCTCCTGGTCGACACAGGAGCCACCATGGCCGTCTGGCACCACCTCGCAGGCGAGTTGTGGACTGCCTTGGAGCGGCACGCCGCCTTCGCCGACGTTCGCTGCTTCGCCCTCGACACCGACGGTGCGACACCCCGACTCACTCCGTTTCACCGGCGGCTGCGCGACAAGAGGGACACGCAAGGCTCCCGCGGACGCTGGGACTCCCCCCTTGACGGCCCCAGCGCACGGCGCATCCTGCTGCTCCTGACCGACGGGGTCGGCCGAGCATGGCACGAAGAGGACCTCCCGGGCACACTCGCCCGGCTGTGCAGAACCCGCCCGACGGCCGCGTTGCAGGTCCTGCCTCGCCGGCTGTGGCACCGTACGGCCTTGCGCACCGTTCCCGTACAGGCCCGCCTGCCAGACCCGGCCAGGCCGGTTCCCGTCTTCCGCACCCGTGACTCGTGGTCCAGCTCAGCCCAGTCCGTGAAAGGCTGGCTTCCGGTCATGGAGTTGAAGGGCGCCTGGCTTGCACCATGGGCCGAGCTTGTCGCAGGCCGTACCTCTGATGGGGTCGGCATGCTGGCCGCACCACTCGACGGTGTGTCCGGACGGCCCCGTTCCGCGCCGCCTTCCTCCCACCGCACCTTGATGTCCGCTGGTGAAAGGGTGGCGCGCTTTCGGGCCGGTTGCTCTCCCAACGCATACCGGCTGGCCTGCTATCTCGCCGCGGCGCCCCTGAGCCTGCCGGTCATGCAACTGGTTCAGGCCGCCACTGTGCCTGGCTCGGGTCACATCGAACTGGCCGAGATCTTTCTCTCCGGCCTCATCGAACGACGGCATGCCGAGGCGGAGGACCCAGACGATGTGGTCTACGACTTCCGACGCGGCGTACGGAGTGAACTGCTGGGGGAACTCACTCGCCGGGAATCGGTGCGAATCCTCGAAGATGTGCTGGCGAAGGTCTCCGGTCACATCGCCGCCACGTTCGGTGGCACCCTGGACTTCCGGGCTCTCGCTGCCCATGTCAGCGGCGCCGACGCCCCCGGACGAACCCGGCAACTGCCAGAGCGCAGCCTGCCGTTCGCCGAGGTGGCCACCCTGGTCCTCAGCGACGCTGCCGGCCGCCACGAGGTCGTCGCCCGGCAACTCGCCGCCGCGATCGGTGGCCGTGCCTCCCTGCTTCCTCATCCCGAATTCCTCACCGAGCCCGTGCCGATCGGCCCAGCCGATCCCCCGCACCTGATCGGCCGGGCCGCGGAACTCCAGGCGCTTGAGGCGGCCTTTCAGCAGACGGGGCCTTCCCGTCCGGCACTGGTCGTCATCGAGGGATTGCCGGGCATGGGCCGTACTCGGCTCATCCAGGAGTATCTCCGCCGCAACAACACCCGGCACTCCTTCGCGCACGGGATCGACGCGCACAGTCCGGAAACCCTCCATGAGGGACTTGCCGGCCTGTGGGCCGCGCTCGGTATGCCCGCGCAGGCCGACAACCACGTCTCCGAGGACCGGCTGTGGACCGAACTGGCCGGACACCGCGACTGGTTCATCGTGCTGGAAGACGTTCCGCCAACCGCCTGGCCGCGCCCGAACGAGGGCCGCGACATCCTGCCCCGCTGCATCCCTCCCGCCGGACGAGGCTGCGTGGTGGCCACCACCGACGCCCTCAAGGGCTGGCAACACCCGGACATCACGATCGTGCGACTGCGCGAACTCGGCCGGCACGAGATTCTCGATCACCTCCGGCGGTCGCTGGGCGACCGGCTCCGCCGCTCGGATCCGTACCAGCAGGCCCGGTTGGCGAAGCTGGCCGACAGCCTGCCCACCACGCCCCAGGCACTGGCCGCGGTCGACTTGCCAACCGTGCTCGATGCCGCAGCAGGACCCCCCAGGCCCAGGAAGCGCATTCTGCGCACTGATGGCACGCAATCGGTCTGGGCGGTGACCTCCTTCACGACGCCCACGGGATCTACCCTCCTCGCCACCGGCAACCAGGACGGAACCGTGCGTCTGTGGGATCCGGAAACCGGCGATCAGGTGCGCAGTTACTCCAGCGGCCTCGGCGGCCCGGTGATGTCGATCACCGTATTCGCGCTCGCCGGGCAACCGCTGCTGGCCACCACGGGCAAGGACCGCACCGTACAGCTGCTCGATCCAGCCACTGGCGCCGTCGTCGGCCGGCTGACCGACAGCAGCCGGCCCACGGCACCGGGCCCACTACGGGCTGTGACAGCATTCGAACTCCATGGGCGCGTGCTGCTCGCCTCAGCCGGTGAAGACAGACTCATCCAGATCTGGGATCCGGCCACCGGACGGCGGCAGGGGGAACTCACCGGCCATACAGCCTCCGTACAGGCTCTGACGTCATTCCTCTCACCCGACGGCCGCCCTCTGCTCGCGACGGCCGGCCACGACCGCACGGTACGCATCTGGGACCCCGAAACAGGCGACCAACTCGGCGCCCCCCTCATCGGCCACACCAGATCCGCCTGGGCAGTGGCCGCCTTTCGGACGTCCGATGGGCGCGCTCAACTCGCCAGTGCCGGCCTGGGCCAGACCGTACGCGTATGGGACACCGCCACCCACCAGCTGGTCCGCACCCTCGACGGACACACCGCCAGCATCTGGGCCGTGACCGCCTTCACCGCCCCCGACGGCCGCCCCTTGCTCGCGACGGCCGGCCACGACCGCACCGTACGCATCTGGGACCCCGAAACAGGCGACCAACTCGGCGCCCCCCTCACCGGCCACACCCAAGCGGTCCTCTCGGCGACCGCCTTCACCGCCCCCGACGGCCGCCCACTCCTCGCCACCGCCGGCCACGACCGCACCGTACGCATCTGGGACGTTGCCGATCATATCCGGCAGTAGCCACGGCGTAGCGCGGCGCATCGAGCACGACAAACAGCGCCCAGCGCCCGAGTGTCGCCAGCGACCTAAGAGTCGACATTCGGCCGCTGACTGTGAGAGTCGAGATACGGACCCTCGCCGAGGAACACCACGCCGCCATGGGCCGGGCCGCGCTCGCTTCGGCCTGCGACCGGCCGACTCCATGTGCGCATGCACCGGACCCGGCTGATGGCGGACGGGCTACGGCCCAGCTCAGCAGCGATCGCCCGGATGGCCGCCTTCTCCCGCAGCCGGTCGATGATATGGATCCGGTCGGCCTCGCGCAGGCGCCGGGACGGACCGGAGGGCGGCACCACCGTGTTGATCGGTGGCACCGCCCTCTGCCTGCGGTCGGCACCACGGCCGTTACGCCACTTCCTGCCGGTCCGCTCGTCGACACCGACCAGCCGGCGGGATTCCTTGTTGCTGTAGCCCTGCTGCCGCGCGTGCCAGGGGTGGTGCTCGACCGATTCACCGAGGTCGACGGGCTGGCTGAGGCCGCCCAGACCCACAGCGACCGATGCCCATCTCTACGAGTAGGGACAGCACCTCGCCCGGCCCCCGTAGCCGGGCGAGGTGCGCCTGTCGATGCAACCGGCATGAGCCGCCGCCACTGCGGACCGGTGCCCCTAGGATTCGGCTCAGCTCAGCCGGGTCATGACGTACGCCTCGATGGCGTCGCGCTGATAGGCGGCCAGGCCCGGTGCGATTGACTCGTAGGCCGCGTGCCACGGCTCGTTGTCCACGCAAGAGCGTCCGAGCGCCCGGAACTCCTCGGCGGAGACGGCGCGCCCTTCGGTCAGTGCCCGGTACTGGGCGTCGACCTCGGCCTGCACTTGGTCTGCGTCGACGGGCAGACCAGCGGCCATGAGCTCGGCCAGACGAATCATCTGCGCGGTCCGCTGGCGGTGCGCCGCCTCGATCTCGGCCTCGCTCATCGCCGAGATGCGCCGCCGGTTGTCCTCGGCCAGCTCGGGGAAATCGCGCATAGTCTCCTCGTACACGGCTGGCCGGACGCCCTCGAACAGGTTCTCCGGTCGGTTGATGCTGGTCATGGGGTTACCGTCCTTCCTGGACTGCTCCAGTTCGGCGATCGTGCGGGAGACGGTTTGGACCAGGGCGTCGACGCGGTCCCGCTCGGCGAGCAGCCGGCCGCGGTGCCCGCGCAGGGCCTGCAGCTCGTCGACCTGCTCGGCCAGGATCCGGCCGATCTCGCTCAGCCCCACGCCCAGTTCCCGCAGCACCAGGATCTGCTGCAGTCGCAGGAGCTGCCGCTCCTCGTAGTAGCGGTGCCCGTTGGCGCCGATCCACGCCGGTGGCAGCACGCCGGTCTCGTCGTAGTGCCGCAGCGTCCGGGCCGTCACGCCCGACATCCGGGCGACCTCCGCGGTCGGCCACGCCATCGCCGTCTCCCTCACGATCGTTCCACCGGACCGGTCTCTCCGGCCCTGTTCAGAACCGTAGAAGCTGCCGCAGCGGCAGTTTCAACCCCGGCATCCGCGCTTCTCCGGCTCACGCCTACGGCCACCCCCCACCCGCGACGGCGACGACCGGACCACACGGAAGGCCCCGCGCCGTCGACCCTCGTGAACATTTCGTGCGGCGAACCAGGATGAGCAGATCTGGGGAACGCTTGAGCAAGAGGTAGGGATTTCAAGGGTCTGGGCGATATCTCGTGACGGTCACGATCGCAACAGTACGCGGGTGCAGAGGAGTTGGAACGAACCGCGGCCGCACATCTGCCGCTTGATCGTCTCAAACGCTGGATGCGACCTTCGACGACGCCGCAGCTGTAGGCGAGCGTGAGGCCGGCGGTGACCGCGTCGAGGTCCTGGCGCAGGAAACCGGCGAAGCTGCGCATCGGCGGCGGTGCGTCCTGCTCGGCCTGGCGGATCCAGTGCATCAGCAGGTGACCGCGCCGGTGGCGGACCAGAACGGCGAAGGCGCGGGCCCGGTCGCAGGCCCGTGTGATGTCCGGGCAAGCGAGCCGGGCTTGGAGAAGTTGCTCCTCCTGGTGGTCAGTCAGCGTCTCGCGGTGCCGCATGATCCAGCCTGTGATCTTGTGCCGGCTGGGTAGGTCGGCCCGGACCGGTTCCGTATGCCCCTTCCGCAGCGCAGCGAGCCATTGCGGATCACCGGGTGGCTGCCGCGGTAGCCGCAGGCCTGGAGTTCGAGGAACAGGCGGCTGCAGCTGACCCGGCCTCCGGCCTCGGCGAAGCGCGTGTTGATGTGCGACTTGAAGGTGCGACGGCCCGCCACCACACCTTCACCGCCGGCGCCGCTCGTGCGTATCTGGTGGTCGGGCCCTCGACCTGCTCGACGAACGTCTGGCGCGCCCAGTCGACGGCACCGCAGAAGAACCGCCGCACTGTCAGTCTCACCGCCACCTGGCGCCCACCGACGGGCAGTTCGGCCAGCCGCCGTTCATATCGACTACGCACCCTCCGGGAGACCGCCGAGCAGTCTGGGCACCTCAGTTCCCGTACACGCAGTGGGCGTCGGCCACCACCAGCCCGTCGACCTCGGTGAATCGGTCGAGCACCAGCCCCGGCACGCGCGGCAGCAGGGCGGACTTCACCGCGGACAAGTCCCCCATGACCTGGAGATTCCCGCTCGACTCGATGGTCGCTACCGGAGGCGATCGTGACCGTCACGAGATATCGCCCAGACCCCTGAAATTCCCCAAGGCTGCTCTCGTTCCCCACTCGGTTGCGCGGTGAACGGAGGGGCCGGCTTCGCCCGCCAGTTGAGGGTTCGGACGGCTCCTCCCCGTCAAGGGCGCCGGCAGTCATGTATCCGCTCTGACCGCCGGTACGGCGTGGCACCCGCTCTATCGCTCGGCGGTGCCGTCCTCACCGTCAATCTCGTAGATCCGCCCATGAAGCCGTTCACCGGCCCAGTCCAGCCCGACACCCAGGTCGAACCAGTGCCGATCCTTGCGGACTGCGGGCGGTGAGAGGTTCACCGCCGCCCAGGAGAACACCCCCAGGAGGATGGAACGCCCGTGCTGCGTTGTACGCACGGACAACGCAAACGGCGCGGCGAGTGCCGCGCGGGTGACCAACATGACCTGCTCGTCCTCAGAATGTCGACGCCCACCCGTGAGAAACCGGGGCGTTTCAAGGATCTTGACCCACTCGACCACGGCGTCTGCCACCTGGGCGCGCAAGGACTCTTCGATGCCCTTCCGGACGGCGGTCGCGGGATCATCGCCGAGCCAGCCAAGCCAGTGATCAGGATCAGTGAGCTTGCTGAAGTCGTCCTGTGGCACCCCGTGACGGAGATTCTCCCGGTACTCACCTGTCAGTTTCCCGCTGCTGTCCACCAACCACGCGCCGCGGATCGCCTCGGGAGGTACGTAGCCGTTCGGGTCGTCGATATACGTCGGGTCGATCTCGGCGACGCTGCCACCGGGATTGTCCGCAGCCGCAGCCAGTAGCGCCGGCTCGTTCGGTATGTCCTTACGTCGGCTGCTCGAGCCAAAACGCCCCACGTTCCCACTCCCACCGTTGCCCGCCCAGTTGACCGCGATTGTGCCGCACCGGTCAGGGCCGCCGGGGTGGGGATTTTCCAGGTTCAGGCAAGATTTTCGTGACAAGTGACGGGCAGTAATCCGGATCACGCGAGGATGACTCCTGCCCAGGGTGCCCTGCCTACGCGCACCGCGCCGATGAAGCACCCGGCCCCGTCTGCATTCCCGTCGTCACCGGCACCGCCCGGGTGGTAACTCCCGGCCGAGATGGCTGCCCACGCGGCCGACAGGCCCACTCCGCCGACGCCCGGCAGAGCGCCGAACGGCCGCGCGAATTCCTGGGTCCGCGGCGACTTGGCCGATGGACTCAGAAGGTGCCGACGCGTACGGCGGTCGCTGCCAGGGTGGTGTAGTTCATCGTGAAGCGTCCGCCCAGGGAGTCGATGGCGTCCCCAACCGCGCCCAGTATTTCGGCCAGCTGATCGGGACGGAGTTGGGTGAGGCCGCCGGTGGTGGGTAGCAGGTCCAGCCATTGGTCGCGCGTGTAGGACTGCTCCCAGTCGAATCGCCACTGTTCGGGAGCGTTGAACTGTTCGGTCTCGCGGATCTTTTCCGCGATCATCGCGTATGCCGCTTGGTAGAGGTCGAGTGGACGTCGGGCCGGTTGGCCGTTGAGTGGGGAATCGGGCGCCACCCGCCGGTAGGCAGCGGCGAACGGTTCGGCCACCTCGGTTGGCGGCTCGTACACGTGCCCGAAGATCGCCAGCCGTCCCTCTGGCCGCAGCACACGTGCCGCCTTCGCGACGCCGACGACCGGTTCCACCCAGTGCCACGACTGGGCGGCGATGACCGCGTCGAATGTCCGGCCGGTCGACTGCCAGGCCTCGAAGGTCGCCACCTCGACCTGCAGGCCGCGGGCTCGCGCGAAGTCGGCCATCCGCGCATCGGGCTCGATGCCGAGCACGGTGCAGCCGGCGGCCTGGAACTGGCGGGCCGCGATACCGGTGCCGCAGCCGACGTCGAGCACTTCAGGGCCAGGGCTTCCGGTGACGATCCGCGTCACCAACGGATCAGGGTAGCCGGCCCGGGCCTGGTCGTAGCGTTGCGCGTCCACGCCGAATGACTCGGCCATCCGCCGGGCCTCATGCGGCTCCGCCGGGGATGATTCCGGCTGCCCTCGCGGTAAAATGGGCATGCGCCCACCTTAGTGGGCACGCGCCCACTGGGCAACGGTTGCCGGTGGGATGACGCACGAGAGGAACTGTGAATGCCGACTGGGGTGCACCTTCGCGACGCGCGGCAGCAGCTGTTCGACGCTGCGGAACGCGTGCTTCTGCGGGACGGGCCGAACGGACTGACCAGCCGGGCCGTTACCGACGAGGCGGGCTGCGCCAAAGGCGTCCTGCACCGGCACTTCACCGACTTCGACGCCTTCCTCACCGACCTCGTACTCGACCGGGCCGCGCAGCTTGAGACGCAGGCGAGTGCGCTGCGCGAGTGCGCCGGCACTGGCGCGGTGGCCGACAACCTCACCAGCGCGCTGACCACCCTGTTCGGACCGATTCCTGTGGCAATCATCCCGCTCATCACCTTCCGTGATGAGCTGCGCGCACGGCTGCGGCAGGCCATGCCCGGGGGCGGCATCGCGATCCTTGCCCAGGCCACGACCGCGATCTCCGTCTATCTGGCCGACGAGCGCGAACTGGGCCGCATCGCGGCCGACGCCGACATCGACTCACTCACCCTCTCGCTGGTCGGTGGCGGGCATCTCCTGTTCGCAGACCGCGACCCCGGCCCGCCGACCACGGCAGCCGTCAACAAGCTCGTGACAGCGGTTATCGCCGATGCCGTGCAGCGACGACCGGTCTAGTGACCCCTTGAGTGTCGACAAACGCATGTACGCCGAGCGTGGTCCGGCCAGCCTTCTTCAGGGCCGGGCCGACCTCCTGGCCGCAGCCGCCGGGGGCCAAGACAGCCATCCCCGCTCCAGCGGGTGCGGAACCACGCTGCGGCCTCCCTCCATCATGCCTCCAGGGCGCTGACGTCACTGCTTGACGTGAACGAAGCCGCGAGAAGCACCCGCTGGCGGAGCAAGGGAGTCCGGCCCGATGGAACATCTGCCGCTTCAGCGCTCCAAGTCTGTTGACGTGTCCCTCGACCACGCCGGAGCTGTAGTCCGAGGTCAGACCAGCCAGCACGGCGTCCGATGTCCTGACGCAGGAATCCGGCGAAGCTCTACGCTCTGACGCTCGCTACTCAGTACGTCAGCGCACTCATGCTCGAAACTAAAGGTCCTGAACTATCGGCGCCAATGAAGAGAGCGATACGAGGTAGCGATGAATCGATGGCTTTTCGGGCACGGGCGGTAGGTGGCTGCCATGTGTACCTCGTAGGCTCGAAACCGTGAGCGATCACGACACTCATGGGTCCGGCCTGATCGACCTGAACCTGCTGCGCACCTTCCTCGCGGTGCACCGACTAGGCTCCTTCACCGCCGCCGCACGGCTGAGCCTGTCGCAGTCCACCGTCACCACGCAGATGCGGGCGCTGGAGAACCGCCTGGGCCACGAGCCGTTCGAGCGCCGGGCGCACGGCGTCAACCCGCTGCCCCATGCGGACGAACTCGCCATGCGGCTGTCGGCCCCCCTCGATCAGTTGGCCGACATCACCGGCGAGGCGCCGAGCAGCACCGTGGCAAGGCCCATCTGGCGGGCCCCGCGGAGTTCCTGAGCGCTTTCGGCCTCAAGGTGCTGGCCCCGATGGTCGCGCAGGGCGTCCGGCTGCGGCTTGGTCATCTGACTGACCGAACTGCTGCTCCGAGTGGGCGTTAAGTCCGTTTCTGGTTGCAGCGGTAGGTAGTCCTGTTACGGTGCCCGGATGACATTTGAAGATCATGACCCGTCGGCCCGACGCACGAACGACGCCTGGGCCGACGCCCTGGCCCGCGCGGTGCAGCTCGCGCTCGCCACACTGCGGCCGGCACCCGCGCAGGCGGAGGCATGGGACGCGAAGGCTGGTGCGCTGGAGTGGACGTGCTGGGAGACGGCCGAGCACCTGGCGGACGACTTGTTCTTCTACGGCATGCAGATCGCGACACCCGGCCTGCCGGCCGGTACCTATGTCCCCCTTGAGATGCACCGTCAACGGCCCGAAGGGCCGGTCAACATACTCCAGGCCGCGCGGGAGCCGGGCCCGTCCGGGCTGCTGACAGTTCTGGAGGCGTGTGGTGCGATGCAGGTCTCCCTGACCCGCACAACTCCCCCGTCCACCCTCGCCCACCACGCCATGGGTGCCTCGGACCCGGCCGGTTTCGCGGCGATGGGCATCGTCGAGACCCTTCTCCACACATACGACATCGCAGCCGGTCTTGGCATGGAATTCACCGCCCCCGACGACCTCTGTGCGATGGTCCTCGATCGGCTCTTTCCACATGTGGAGCGCGGCGAGGAGCCGTGGCAGACGCTGCTGTGGGCGACCGGGCGAGGTGAGCTCGCGGGGCGGGAGCGGCTGGAGAAGTGGCGCTGGTACGGGGAGGTGCGTGAGGCGGAGTGAGGCTCGCTACCGCTCAGAGCCCCGCCTGGCTGGGCCCTCCTCAGCGGACGCTAAGACCGATCTTCCTCGATTCGTGATCGCTCGATCGTGGTGCTGATCGTCACGTCGACCACCCGTTGGACATGTTCATGCCAAGATGTGGGGCATGGAGCGACAGCCGTACCCCAGCGACATGTCGGACGAGCAATGGGTGTTGATCGAGCCGATGATCACAGCCTGGAAGCAGGACCGGGTGAAACCGGGTGAAGCGGTCGGCGACCGGCGACCCCGGGGCCTGCGATCTGAGGGAAGTCGTGAATGCGATCTTCTACCACAACCGGACGGGCTGCCAGTGGCGCTATCGGCCGCATGACCTGCCGGCCTGGTCGGCGGTCTTCTAGTGGCGCGAAGACGGGCTTGACCAGCGGATTCAGGAACTCCTGCGCTGCCGGGTGCGGGAGAGAGCCCGGCGATTAGAGGACCCGTCCCTCGTGATCATCGACACCCAGTCCGTCCGCGCGGCCGCGAGTGCCCCGAAGACCACGACCGGGCTGGATGCCAACAAGAAGGTGTCGGGGCGCAAGCGGGCACTGGCAGTGGACGTGTTGGGGCCCGTCATCGGCGTAGTCGTGCTGGCCGCATCCGCCCACGACAACGCCGCCGGCACCGCCCTGCTCGACCAGGCTGCCCAGCGGTGCGGCCTCCGCCTGGAGAAGGCTCTGGTGGACCAGGGCTTCAAGGATCAGGTCATCATTCACGGGGCGCTACTGGACATCGACGTCGAGGGCGTCCACCGCAACCCCGACCACCAGGGCAAAGGCTTCGTTCCACAGCCGAAGCGGTGGATCGTGGAGCAGGTCAACGGCACGTTGATGTCGCACCGCCGCCTGGCCCGGGAGTACGACCACCGGCCTGACGCCTCCACCTCGCGCGTCTACTGGGCCTCCATCGCGAATATGGCCCGCCGGCTGACCACACCCGCCCCGGCCTGGCGCGACACCTTCGGGCTGGCCGCATGAACAGCATCGAGCCCCTGGCAGACCTCCAGACTCAGCACGACGCGACCGAGGCCCGGGCCGGCGAACTACGCGAGCAGATCCAGCACTTGACTGCCACCTTGGCCAAGACCGAAGCGCGACTCGCGGTCCTGGCCACCACCCGGAAGGTCGTCACCGAACTCGCACCGGCCGGAGGCGAACCCGAGCCGTCCGGGACGAACACCGCCTACCAGGCCATCGCGAACGCCTTCAACAAGCATCCCGACCAGGCATTCCGGGCCCGTGAGCTGCACGAACTCCTCGGCATACCCACCGATGAGGCAACCGTCGACGTCACTCGCGCCCGCCTCGGACGCCTCCTTCGCCAAGGCTTCCTCACCCAGCCCGGACGTGGCCGCTACCAGAAACGGACTTAACGTCCACTGAGAACTGCGTACCGGACGCCACGACATCGTCGTCGCCACCCGCCGACGCCGCGGTCGAGCGCTGCAGGCCGAACGCCTCGCCGATGAGGAATTCGGCCTGGTCACCGCCCCGGCATGGGCCGAACGGCTCAAGGGGCATGAGCTGCCCACTGCCCTGGAGAGCCTCCCAGTGATCGCCTACGCCGAGGACCTGCCCATCGCCCGACGCCACTGGCGCCATGTCTTCGACCGCCGCCTGTACGTCCAGGCCGCCATCACCGTCCCCGACCTGCGCGGCGTCCTCACCGCCGTCACCAATGGCGCCGGCTGGAGTGTCCTGCCCAGCTACCTGTGCCAGGGCGAACTCGCCTCCGGTGCCCTCCGGCCAGTGCACCAACCGGAGGACCCGCCGGTCATCACCGCCTACCTCGTCCAATGCCTGGGCAGCTCCACCAACCCGCACCTGACTCTCGTCCTGGAGCACCTGCTGTCCGCCGCCAAGACCTGGTGAGCCACGTGTGAGACGGTTTCGCAAGTCGCAGAGGCAGAATGGGCCACCACAAGGTGCGGCTTGAAGCGGTTCCAGCCGGGCCAGGGCGAGCCGGGCAGGTGACCCCGGTCGGGACGGTCAGTCGGCCCAGTGCGCCAGGACCTTCTGGCGGATTTCCGTGGGGTAGGCCTGGCCGAAGGAGCTGTGCGGGAGGCGGCCTGAACCCGGTGCGGGCTGGAGGGCGTTGTGGACGACCACCGGGCCGCGGCGGGCCTCCTTCTCCTCGGGCGTGTAGCAGCCCAGGAGGGGATGGATGCGGCCGTCCCACGCCTCTGCGTGCTGGACGGGATGGACGCGGGTGGCCAGGGCCCACAGCAGATCGTCGTCGTCGGCCGGATCGATGTCGTCGTCCAGGACGAAGACGTTCGAGGTCACGCGGCCCGCGCGGGAGGCGGCCAGGACCTCGCCGATCCGGTGGACGAAGGCGTCCGCGTCGGTGCCCGGCAGCCGGTCGCGCCAGTCGGCGGGCACGGTCACCACGGACCAGTGGGCCGCGGCGCGCAGCGGCAGCCAGACGGTGCCGATGGGCAGACCGGCGGTGCGTAGGTCGGCGAGCATCTCGGCGGCTTCGCCGACGCCGGTGACGGTGTGGTACTCGTCCACCGGGCGGCCTTCGGCGACGAGCGGCCAGATGGGGTCGTCCCGGTAGGTGATGGCCTCGACGCTGTAGACGGGCTGCATCGAGGTCTCGTCGGAGGCATACCCGGCGAACTCGCCGAATGGGCCCTCCAGTGCGTCACGGCCCACGGACAGGTGTCCCTCGATGACGATCTCGGCACCGGCAGGGACCTCGAGGTCGTTGGTCTCGCACCGGACCACGGGCAGCGGTTCGCCGTGCAGGGCGCCGATGTAGCCCGCCTCGTCCACGCCCTCGGGCAGCGGGATACCGCCGACGAACGGGACCGCCGGGGCGCCGCCCTGGACCAGGGCGTACGGCATGGGCTTGCCGATCTTCGCCCATTCCTTCCAGATCAGGCCGATGTGCTGGGGCGGCACCACGAGGCCGGTCATGCGTCGGCCGTCGAGCATCATGATCCGGGCGATGGACCAGTTGGTCCACCGGCCGTCGGGGGTGCGTGCGACGATGATGCCCCAGGTGTTGGTGTAGCGCTCGCCGTCGGCCTGGTGCACGCGCGGCACCGGGAAGCGGTCGAGGGTGGCGTCGTCGCCGAGCAGCACGTTCTGCTTGACGGGCGCCTCCTCGCGTGCGACGCGCTTGGGGGGTACGGGGGTGGCGTGCCGGGTGCGGGCCAGGTGCTCGACCAGTTCGGCGGCCGTGGTGTCGGCGGGCAGGCCGACGGAGAGTGCCACGCGGGCCAGCGGCTTGTCCGGCAGCGAGCTGAGCCCGGCGGGGGCGCCCAGCAGGCGGAATCCGGGCTCGACGCCGGTGACGTTCTCGAACAGCGTGGCAGGGGAACGGCGTTCGTAGGAGAGCCGGGTGATAGCGGCGGCCTCCAGGTCGGCGCTCACCTCCCGGTCGATGCGCCTGACGTCGCCCAGGGCGTCCAATGCGTCGAGGTACTCACGCAGGTCGGAGAGATGGGTCACGGTGCAACTCCCTTGCTGTGCTTGCGGAGTGGTGTTCTTGTGGGATGAGGGCGGAACCGCCGTCGTCGACGGGCAGGTCGGCGGGCCGGGTGGCGACGGCGTGCCGCATGCCCTGCCAGCGCCGGGCCGCACCGGATTCGATGCCGAACTGGTCCAGCACCCGGGCCACGATGTGGTCGACGATGTCGTCGACCGTGGCGGGATGGTTGTAGAAGGCGGGCATGGGCGGAACGATCGAGGCGCCCATCCGCGCCAGCGCGAGCATGTTCTCCAGGTGGATCTCGTTCAGCGGGGTTTCCCGCGGTACGAGGACGAGCCGGCGCCGCTCCTTGAGCGTCACATCGGCGGCGCGGGCCACCAGACCCTCGGCATACCCGGCACGGATCCCGGCCAGGGTCTTCATGCTGCACGGGATGATCACCATGCCGTCGGCGCGGAACGAGCCGGAGGAGATCGCGGCGCCCTGGTCCTCGGGCGCGTACATGACGTCGGCGAGCCGAGCCACATCGCGTGCGCCGAGTCCTGTCTCCGTCTCCAGCGTGGCGCGCGCCCACCGGCTGAGCACCAGGTGGGTCTCCACGTCGTCGTGGTGGCGCAGTTCGGTGAGCAGTCGTACACCGAGCACCGCGCCCGTCGCTCCAGTCATCCCCACGATCAGTCGCATGCCGACCCCATCCACATTCAGTACACGGAATGTCTGTACACGGAATATACTCTCTTCCGTGACGAACGCAAACCCACGCAACTGGCTGCAGCTAGACGAGTCGCTGCCCCATCAGCTACGCCGGGCCACCCAGGCATGGACGCTCAGCTGGCAACAGCGCGTACCCGACCTCACGACCCCCCAGTTCGCGGTGCTGCTGGTGCTGCGCGACCACGGCAGCATGGACCAGTCGGCCCTGGGTGCCCTGACCGCCATCGACCGCTCCACCCTCACCCCCCTGCTCGACCGCCTGGAGGCCCGCGAGCTGGTGACCAAGGAGGCCGACCCAGCCAACCGCAGGCGCCGCATCATCACGCTCACCGAAGCGGGCCGCCGACACCTCAAGGCCGCCGTCGCCGAGGCCGCGCGACTGCACGAACGACTGCAACTCCTTTTCGGTGAGGAGGAGTTGCGGCGACTGGTGGACGCGCTCCGCACACTCGGCGACATGCCGCCGGAAGCCACAGACGAGCCCTGACCGCGCCAACCCAACTTGTATCGAGCAGTTGACACAAGATATCAGGCTGCGACATCTTGTAATCACCACTTGATACAAGCACGGCTTGCGGCAAGCAACGCCGAAGGCTCTGGGCGCAAGCCGCGCGGCCACCACACTCACCGAGGTCTCCTATGCTCGACACCGTCCGGCCTGTATCCCGCCTCCGTGCCCGCGCCCACCGCTACGCCCGCTGGGCCGGTCTCGTTGCGGGCCTTATGGCCGCACAGCAGGTGGCCTCCCTGGGCACGAGCAATTTCGGCGACGATTACGGCGCGCTCATCGTGTACGCCATCACCGCTTTCGGCCTCTGCGCGGTGGGCGGCGTCCTGCTCGGAGACGCGCTCACCCTGCGCCCTCAGGAAGCCGTACGCACCGCCGGTCTCGTACCGCGCCGGGTCCGGGACCATGTGCCGCCCCGCATGGCCCCGTTGCTTGTTCTCCAGGCGGTATCCCTCGTCGTGCTGCTGGTGATCGGGGCTGCCACGGCTTCCCCCGATGCGATGGGCCGGGCGGGCCGGGCAATCACTGTCACCTGCGACGGTGCACCCAAACCTCTCGGACCGTGGCCCGGCATCTTCTACGGCATCCCGATCCTCGCCTCTCTCACGGCCGGAACCGGCGCCTGCTTCTGGGCCCTGCGCCGTATCGCCCACCGCGCCGGGGACGATCAGCAGCGCCGTGACCGCTCCTGGGCGATCACCGCAGCCTGGGGAGTGCTGGTCTCGAGTCAGCTGTTGCTCGTCGGTTTGATGATCGCCACCGTGCTGACGCACACGACCTGCGCGGCCACGCTGGGCACTGTCACTGCCTTGGTGATCTACCCTCTGGGCCTGCTGGGTCTGATCAGCCTGGCATGGTGCCTGTTCACCCTGGTGGCACCCCGAGCAGCACGACGATGACGGAGCCAGCCGTCCGCGTCGACACGACCAGCCCGGTGCCACCGTACGAGCAGATCCGCGCCCAGCTCGCCGCCCTGATCATCACCGGCCGACTGACCGAGGGCGAACGCCTGCCGACCGTGCGTCAGCTCGCCGCAGACCTGGGCCTGGCACCGGGCACCGTGGCCCGCGCCTACCGCGAACTGGAGACCGCCGAGCTGATCCGCACCCGCCGTGGCGCGGGCACCCGGGTCGCGGCACCCCCGTCCGAAGCGAAGCAGCCCGACCCGAACCAACTCGCCACGCTGGCCCGACACTTCACCGCAGCCGCACGCGCACTGGGTGCCAGCCCCGAGGCCATCCTTCTCGCCGCCCACCAAGCCCTGAAATAGACCTTGCCGCGTCTGGATCACCTGATCGTCGGCTGCAACCCCCATTTGGTGAGGAGGGGTTCGGCGGCTGATGGACGCGTTGCGGCACTCGGCAACGGGCGACCGGAAGCCGAGGACGAGACCTGACGGGTGTCAGGCAGCGTGTTGCGACTGTCGACGTCCAAACGCTGTGCCAGACCGCAGCCTGTGACCCACTCAAGCATCACCACGAACAGCGGTTTCAGACCTGGGCTCACCCGGGGTGCTGGGCGCCATCGCTCACCTACATCACAAGGCAATTGCCCCTCCCCGGCAACCGGCGAGACACCCGGTTGTTACGCAAGGCCACCAGGGTGTCATGTTCATGCATGCTTCGACTTGGAGGGTTTCCTTGCTGACTTTGCGACGTCCCAAGCTGTCCTGGGCCAAGCGGTTCGCGGTGCTGATCGCCGCCATCGCGTCCGTGTTCAGTGTGTCCGCCGTCAACAGTCCTGCCGCGAATGCGGCGGTCTACAGTTCTTGCAGCATCGACGGATGCTCCGACGCGGCCTCGGCCAACTCGACCTGGTCCGACCTCGGCTACCCGACCACTCGGGGCTGGTACGACTGGCCGGACGGGCAGTGCAGCTACGCGGGCGGCGAGTTCTACAACAACGACGGGGAGTTGCCTTCCGGTGACACCTTCTACGAGTACGACGTCTACCCGCGCTCCTGCGGAGCCCATCGGGACGCCTACCGGATCGTCGTCGACTCCAACACCGGTGCGGTCTGGTATTCGCCCAACCACTACACCGACTTCTACCAGCTCTGATACTGCAGCACGACTTCGACAATCGGCCTGCTCGGATGTGCGGGTGAGTGTAGTCGGCTGATGTGCCCATCAGGGGCGGTCCTCCTGGGACCGCCCCTCGATCATGTGCAGGCGGCCGCTTTGCGGAAGCGTGCTGCGCCTCAGCCCGCCCACCCGATCTCGCCCACCTCGATCGCTCCGGTATGCCGCACGTAGCACCTGTCAGCTGTCGCCGTCAGCAGCCCCATCAACCCAGGTGACGTCACACTCTGAACCGCCACCCGAATACGTGCCACGTCCTGGAACGCGTCGTTGATCGGATAGCCCGCGTCCCGCAGCATCTGCACGGCCGTCTCCAACGGGATCACACCCGCCCGGTACGCGGTGACGACCTCGTCCAGTACCACGGCCCGATCCGTCGGTGTGTGCGGCGCCCACGCCAACCGTGCTGGGAGCACGAACCTCAGCAGCAGCCGGTACTTGTGCTCCCTGGCAAGCCGCACCGACCCCACCAGCGCATCCAACGGCGCCAGCGCCAGCGCCAGCTGGAACGCGTACCCCGACGGCACCTCCGAAGCATCCAGCCCAGCGTGCCCAAACCGGCCGCAATGATCCACGAGTTCGCCGCGATCCGGTCACGAATGCCGGGCCAGGGCGAATCACGGCCACCAGGCCGCCGGTGACATCACGGTCCTGGGAACGGACCGGACCGACTTACAACGGCCCGCTCACCCCGGGGTACCAGTGGGGATGGCGAGTTCCCGGCCGCGATAGAAGCCTTCCCGCTCCTCTACAACGTACGGGGCCATGGCAGCACGCCGCTGTGCCTCGGGCTCGGAGGCCCGCCAGGAATCGCATGCCTCCTTGGAATCCCAGAACGACACACCGGTGATCTCCTGTCCGTCCTCGGACCAGTACGCGAAGGCGCGGCGCATGCCCTGCGGCTGGGCGGCCGGCCGCCATGCCCTCTCGAAGTCCTCCAGTGTGCCCGGCTGAATGCGGCGGGTCGTCACCCAGACAAAGTGTTCCTCCATCGCGGTCTCCTCCGCTACGGCGATTCGGCTCGTCGGCGCCACTTCGACCACCGTAGGTCCACAGCACGGATCACGCCTGCGCGGGAAAGCTGAGGTCGGGGCCGTGCCGATCTCACACATACGGAGGACCGCCGCACCGGCGGCGGCACATCATCGGAAGTCTGGCCGGCTGCCAGGGCGGCGAGACCTTCAGCGGTCGGCATGCGCAGCGCGTGTTGCGGAGCGACCGAGTGCACGTGTGCTCCCGTGCATGGCAGACGTCCAGGGGGCGCGGAAGGCGATACATGATGGAGGTACAGCTGTGTTCTGCGAGGAGGAGTACGGCATCGCCGCCCGGCCGGACCCGCGCGCGTACTTCGGGCGGCTGGACCCGCTGGGGTATGAGATCCCACACCATGCCCAGCCAGTCTTCCGGTAGGCCGCCGGTGCTGGACCTGTGCTGCTTCACCTGGCGGAACTGTGCGAGCGGTGCATCTCCCCCGCTCACCAGACGATGTCGACGGCGGAACTGGCGGCACAGGACAAGGAGTTCTACACCCGGACGTTCACAGCCCTGCTGGACGGCGTCCGGAGACCGGTATGGGTCAGCGCATTCGTGCTGCGGACGGTGTCGTACCACCCGATCGTTCAGGCACTGGTCGCACACGGTAGGAGTACCACCGTCGATGTCACCCGCACCCGTCCGCAGCGTCTCTTCACCGACGAACGCGAACAGCCGTATGCGACAGTCCAAAACCTGCTGGTCACTGCAATGGTCTATGACGAAAGGTGCAACACCTTACATCCGCTCCATACTGATCGCATCCCGACGAGCGGGTGCGGAATCTCCAAGCCTCACCACCCGTCACGACGCGGGTCCTGTCGGCCACCGCGGACATGTCGTGAGGAACCTGTACGGGCCTCACAGCAGCGAAGGTCGATTGCGCCACTGGCGACGCCACAGATCGACTGCCAGGGACCAGAACCACAAGCCCACCGTGATCAGGTGAGCCCTCTGGGCGATCCCCTGTCCGCCCGGTCGGCCGACGTAGGGGCCGACGGAGGAGATCGCCGCGGCCATGGAGACCGGTAGCAGCCAGCGGGCCCGTTGCCCCGTCTGGCAGCCGTTCCCGGGAGCCCGGCGGTCATGGACGAGGAAGGCGGCCATCGAGGCGAACAGGGCGAGGTGCACGAGGCCACTGGTCATCGTGTGCGCGACGCTGTCGGCGGGACATCCGGCCTCGAGGGAGGGCGCACACCGTATCGGCAGAGCGACGTCCGCCACCGAGCAGGTCCCGAACACCAGCAGCGCCCACCACCCGGCAGCGGACCAGCCCCACGGCAGCGCCGTCACGACCAGGGAGGCCACGGCGATCACCAGAGCCGCCGTGACCAGTTCCACCACGCTGAACAGCACGTGGTGGGGCTGATCGGCTGCAAAGGCCTCACTGACGTACGAGTTACGCTGGTCCAGTCCCGTCCGCACCCAGAACTGCAGCAGCCAGTCGTTGTAGGTCACGGCTGCCACCAGCAGCAGCACCGCAGCAACCCGCCACCAAGCACCCAAGTCGTCAGGGCGCAGTATCCCGTACGCATCGGCACCCGCCACGTCGTGCGCACCCAGCGTGTCGTCCTTGCTCAACCGTAGGCTCCCGCGCTGAGACTCCATTGGCGAGTACGACACATACCGGCAGCGGAGGGTGAACACAGCGGCATCAGTGGCCAATCACCCACATAGAGGTCACATCGCCACCGCGCATACGCCTCAGGACCGCCCGCTCCAAGCCGGGAGTTCGGCGGCGGTGACGATGCTGCGGACGCCCAGGCCCGCGCGGAGGGCCGGGGTGGTCTGGTCGACGATGACGGCGCAGCCGGCCCAGTGACCGCCGCACTCCTCGACCATCGACCGCACGGTCGCAGCCTGGCTACCGGTCCCAATCCAGTCGTCCACCAGCAACAGCCGGTCCCCGGATCCCACCGCCGCCCGCTGCAAGCGCAGCTCCTGGCGCAGACCCCGGTAGTCAGGGTCGCTGCACCGGGTGACCTTCGCCCCGGGAAAGATCCCCTCCCGCTTGCGTACCGGAACGAAGCCGACGCCCAGTTCCACGGCCACCGCCGCACCGAGCAGGAATCCCCGCGACTCGATGGCGCAGACCGCCGTGACCCCATCGCCTCGGAAGGACTCAGCCAAGCCGCGGACCACCGCAGCGAGCGCCCGGGAGTCGCGGAAGATCCGCCAAACGTCGGCGTGACCGTCGCAGGCGGACCACGCAATGCGACAGACTCGCCTTCGCCTGCCAGGTCACACGCTTCGTGACAACTTCGGGTCGGGCACGGTCTCCCCTTCGTACACAGTCGCCTCGAACGTCCGTCTACCCGACCGTCACTCTCATGCGCTGCCAACGTGTTCGCACGCATCAACTTTGCGGGATTCCGACCGGACCCGTCCCCGTTGTTACCCGGTGCCTGCTTTCTGCAGTGCCGGGCTCCTGGAACACGACTCAGCATGCCCCGCCGGCGCGCTGCCGGGCTGGGGCCGGGGAGGGAAGCTCGATGGGTTCATGGCGGTGGAACGATCAGCAAAGGCTCGCCGGCACAGTCGGTGTCAGGGCCACTATGGACGCGGTCGCCATGAAGGACGACCCGCAGGCCGCGCAGTGGCCGTACGTTTTCGTGCGCGGCGCGGACTGCGGCCACTCAAAGATCGACGACACAGGTTCTACCGTCCGCGGACCAGGCGCCCCCTGAGACCACAATGAATCGGACCAGATCACCTGAGACGAGGACCAGATCCTTGGAGACGGGACAGCAAGCCGCAGCGGCGGGCTCCGGCTACCCGATGTTCCGTGTCACCGATTACTCCCGTTGGGGTGGTGGCCGCTTCAGCGTGTGGTGTCCGCGGCGGGCTGTGCGGGAGGAGGCAGGTGCCAGGCCAGCAGGCCGGTGGCCACCGCCAGCGCCAGAAGAGCCCGCGGCCAAGCGGCAAGGGAACACAGACATCTGCCCCGACCCGCAGCCCCGGCCACGTGGCGCAGCCCCCTCCACGTGGTCCTGGCGGTCATCCCCCGCGAACTGCACTCCAGCCGGACGGGCACGCACTGGAGGATGAACGCCTACAGCCCGCCTGCTGGGCAGGGAGCGGGATCCCTGTCACCACGCGCCCCCGGCGTACGCTCTGGCCTTGATCGGCTACATCACGAAGCGGGACGCCATCGTTCATGTCCTGGCCAAGGCCTGCGGACCGGCGAAGTCACCGCCCGGTACCCGTCGCCGACCGCTCTCGCCCTGGCCGGGTACGAGCGAGGATAAGTCCGGCGCGAACGCCGCACGGCTGCAACGGACACACGGCCATACGCCCGACGGAGAATCCACCTGCGGTCATCGCGCATGCGCAGACCCGGCAAAGCCAGCAGTGCGGAAGACGGCGTTGGCCACTCCCCTCCCGGCGGGAGCCGGCAGTGCCCGCAGGGACCGGTCAGGCCACCCGGACATGCTCTCCGCCGGGGTGAGCCGGTTCCTGAGCCGGCGGCCAGACCCGGCCGCGCGGGGCGCGTGAGTGCGCCCGTGCGCCCCCCGTGTACACATGGCGGCAGGCGGGCCGGCCCCACACGATGGAGGCAGAAGGTGCAGGCGAGTTCGTTGAGGAGGAGTACGGGATGACCGAGTCGGGCTCCGACGGTTCCGGCGGCGTGGCGGGCGGCAAGTCACGGTTCGACGACATCTACGACCGGCCCGACCCGCGCGCCTACTTCCGGCGGCTGGCCCCGCTGCGGTACGAGATCCCGCACCATGCCCAGCCGATCCTGCGGCAGGCCGCCGCCGAGCGCACCGCCCTGGACGACGGCCACCCCCGCCCCCCGGCGGTGCTGGACCTGTGCTGCTCGTACGGGATCAACGCCGCACTGCTCAACCACGACGTGACCATGGCCGAGATGTACCAGCGCTACACCTCCAGCACCGCCCAGGCCATGTCGACGGCCGAACTCACCGCCTGGGACAAGGAGTTCTACACCGAACGCCGTCGGCCCGACGCGGTCCCCGTGATCGGCCTGGACATCTCGGCACCCGCCGTGGCGTACGCGCATGCGGTCGGTCTGCTGGACATGGTGTTCACGGACGACCTGGAGCAGAGCCCGCCCAGCCCCCGGCTCGCCCGAGCACTCGCGGAGGTCGGCCTGATCACGCTGACCGGGGGCGGAAGCTACATCTCCGCCCGGACCTTCACCGCCCTGCTGGACAAGGCCCGGCGGCCGATGTGGGTCAACGCGTTCGTGCTGCGGACCATCTCCTACGACCCGATCGAGCAGGCCCTGGCCGCACACGGCCTGCGCACGACCTGCGACCCCTCCCGCACCTACCCGCAGCGGCTCTTCACCGACACCCGGGAACAGCACTACGCCATCGAGGCGGTACGCGCACTGGGCCACGACCCCGCCGCCCGGGAACAGGCCGGCCGCTTCCACACCCTGCACTACGTATCCCGCCCCGGCACTCCCCGCTAGCCGACAGCGGCCGGCCGTTCCCTACGCCGCGCGCACACCGGCGAGCGCCTCGGGAAGGGTGACGGTCCCGGCGTAGAGCGCACCCGATCAGGGCCTTCGGTGCCCTGGGGTCGCAGAGCGGCGACGGCCTTCAGGTCGGCGAGGGTGGTGATGCCCCCGGCGGCGAGGACGGCCGCTGGTGTACGTGCGCAGACCTCCTGCAGCAAGGGGAGGTTGGGCCCGGTGAGGCTGCCCTCCCGGCTGACGTCGCTCACCCCGACACGCCCACCGTGGCGGGCGATCGCCTGCGCACACCAGGCCAGATCGGCAAGGTCGCCGCGGCCCAGGTTCAACCGCGCACACCCGGTCCCCAGGGCACGCTCGAGGGAGGCGCCGTCGTCGACGCCCGCCCGGCACATCAACTGCACGTCGATGTCGAGCGCAGCGATGATCCGGCCGGCACCCTCCATCAACATCGAACCCGCCCCGCACCTCGGTCATCACCAGGTGCAGCCACTCCGCGCCTTCCTCCTGAAAAGCCAGCGCGCACTGGATGGGATCGGTGCGCACCTCCTCCTGCACAAACCCGTCTTGCATCAGGTGGACGACCCGCATGCCGGCCACGTGCACAGACGGCAGCACCGTGAAGTCGCCGCCCATGTGCCGATCGGGCCCCATCGCCCCCCTCCTTCCCTCCGGCGTCCCACGGCCATGGGACTCGCCGCGCACCCACCCCGCAAGAGCGGGACAGCTCTGCGTCAAAGAGAGCTTGAACAGGCTTCTTGACGCATCCGCCACCGGTACCTGTCCAGTCGGACTGCCTGATCCCGGGGCCCGTCCAGAGGAGACCCCGCTCTCGGACGGCAACGAGATCAGGCTGAGAGTGTTCCTGTCGCACACCAAGACCCGGCGGGCGAAGCTGAGGGAGGAACAGCTCCAGCGGTTGGCCGGCCTCAGCCTGGAGTGGGCGGCGCAGGCGTCGCCGGCTCCACCAGCTCGCTGGCACGGAGCGCGAGCCGGCACTCAGCCCGGAATGGCACAGCACGCTGTCTGGGCGGGGGTTTTGTATCCGGTGTGTATCAGGGAGCGATTGGTTGTCCATCGGATCGGTGCGTCGGCCCACGGCGCAGGGGGTCCACAGGGAGTTGGAATGCCGTGGGCTCCTCCGGCTGTCCGGGCCGTTGCACCCCATCTGACCTGGGGGTTCACGGATGGGAGAGGCTGCGCGACAGGTACTGCGTGTCCCTCCGCGCGACGCAGTCGCCGCGTCCAGGGTCTGCCGTATCGTTCCTTTCGGATCGTCGGCCGCGCATGAGTCGTCAGTGCGGCCGGAATCGATGTCTCACCTGGACCACCCGAACAGGAGTTTTCCGCCCGTGTCCTCGTCCGCCCCGGCTGAAGTCTCTTCACACCCTGTTCGCGTGCTGCTGGTGGAGGACGACGAACTGATGCGCCGGTCCTTCACCGTCGCCCTGGAGCGCTACGGCTACGAGATGAAGGCCGCGGCCGACGGGTTGGCAGGACTCGAACTCTTCCGAGACGAGGACTTCGACCTGCTGATTCTGGATGTGATGCTGCCCGGTCTGGACGGGATCGGCCTGTGTCGCCGAGTCCGGGAGACCAGCCTGGTCCCCGTTTTGATGATGTCCGCTCGCGGCGACGGGCTCGATGTCGTCGCCGGTCTGGAGGCCGGAGCGGACGACTACGTGGTCAAGCCCGTGGACACCTCCGTGCTCGTGGCGCGCATCCGCTCGCTGCTGCGGCGGGCGGCCTACGCGCCCATCACGAGAGCCGGGCATGCCCCGGACGACGGCTCGGCTCCCGCCGAGGAAAAGGTGCTGAAGTTCGGGGACCTGGCCATCGACACCGCCGGCCTGGAGGTGTCCGTCTGCGGACGCCCCGTGGCGCTGACCCCGACCGAACTGAAACTGCTCCTTGAGTTCGCCGCGCATCCGGGCGTCGTGCTGGAGCGGCACACCCTGCTGCGCAACGTGTGGGACTACGGCTGGGACGGCGACAGCCGGGTCGTGGACCTGTGTGTGCAACGGCTGCGCAGGAAGCTGGGCCGGGACCGGATCGAGACGGTCCGCGGCTTCGGCTACAAGCTCAGGCGCTGAGATCGGTGCGCCCGTTCCACCGGCTGCGGCCAGACCTCGCCTCCCTGCGTTGGAAGATCGCCGCGCTGGCCGCCGCCACAGCCTGCCTGGTCGTGGCCACGGTGGGCGTGCTGGTGCACCTGTGGACCGCACGCGACATCCGCTACCGGGCCGAAGCGCGCGCCTTCAACGGCGTGTACTCGGCCATGGACGTCTACCGGCGCACCGGAACGCTGACTGGCGGTGCCGAACTCGACCCGGCCGACCTGCCCGCCGCACTGCGCGACCCGAGCGACAACATCCGGCACACGGCCTACGACGGGCGCGTCGACGGCAATGTGGGGCCGAGCATGTGGGCCGCGCAGCGGACCGGCGGCCCGGGCAGCCCGGTCCTTGCCGTCCAGGTCAACATGAGCAGCGAGTTCCACGACCTGCGCCAACTCGACGTGACCATGGCAGTGGCCTCGCTGGTCACGCTCGCGGCGGCCACGCCCCTGGCCGGCTACGGGGCCGGGCTGCTCGCCCGCCGGCTGCGGCGGGTCTCCGAGACCGCGGGCCGGATCTCCGCCGGGGACCTCGATGCCCGAACCGGGCCCACCAAGGGCCGCGACGAGGTGGCCGACATCGCCGCCACCGTCGACCTCATGGCCGACAGTCTCGGCAGGCGGCTGCGCACCGAGCGGCAGTTCACCGCGGACGTGGCCCACGAGCTGCGTACCCCTGTCGGCGGTCTGCTGGCCGCCGCCGACCTGCTGCCGCCCGGTGAGACGGAGGATCTGCTCCGTGCCCGGGTGCGCGATCTGCGCGGCCTGGTCGAGGACCTGCTGGAGATCTCCCGCCTGGACGCCGGCGCCGAGCAACCGGTCCGCGCACATGTGCCGCTCGGCGCCGTCGTCTCCGAGGCCGTGGCGCGCACCGGCTTCGACACCGAGGTCACCGTTGCCGAGGCGGAGTCCGCTCCGACCGTGGAGACCGACCCGCGCCGCCTGGAGCGGATCATCGGCAACCTCGTCGTCAACGCCCACCGGCACGGAGACACCCCGGTGCAGGTCACCGTCGAGGGCCATACGGTCGTCGTACGCGACCACGGCCCCGGCTTCCCGAAGGACCTGCTGCTCCACGGCCCGCGCCGCTTCCACACAGGCGCCACGGAGCGCGGCTCCGGCCACGGCCTCGGCCTGACCATCGCCCTGGGACAGGCCCAGCTCCTCGGCGCCGAGCTGCACCTGGACAACGCCCCGGACAGCGGCGCCGTCGCCACCCTGCGCCTGCCGGACTGACCCTCCGGCGCCCACACATCCCTACAGAACCGATACGAAGCAGAGCGGACACCAATACACAGCGGCCCAGGCCCCGATACGTTCCCCGGACACCCTTCGAAGTGCACCTTCCGCACCGAAGAGGAGTCCCCCGTGACCACCGCCCCCCGTTCCCCGCACACGCTGCACACACTGCGCACGACGCCCGGGATCGCGGCCGCTGCCACCGACCTGACGAAGGTCTACGGCAGCGGCGACACCCGGGTCGTAGCCCTGGACCGGGTCAGCATCGGCTTCCGCGAGGGCGAGTTCACCGCGATCATGGGCCCCTCCGGCTGCGGCAAGTCCACCCTGATGCACTGCGTCGCCGGACTCGACTCGCCCAGCTCCGGCAGCGTCCGCGTCGGCACCACCGAACTGAGCACGCTGGGCGACCGGCAGCTCACCCAGCTGCGCCGCGACCGGATCGGCTTCATCTTCCAGGCGTTCAACCTGCTGCCGACGCTGACCGCGCTGGAGAACATCACACTGCCGATGACCATCGCCGGACGCCGCCCCGACCAGCAGTGGCTGGACCGCGTGGTCTCCATGGTCGGCCTCTCCCAGCGCCTCGACCACCGGCCCGCACAACTGTCCGGCGGGCAGCAGCAGCGCGTCGCGGTCGCCCGCGCCCTGGCCGCACAGCCCGCGATCATCTTCGCCGACGAGCCCACCGGCAACCTCGACTCCCGCGCCGGGGCCGAGGTCCTCGGCTTCCTGCGCGACTCGGTGCGCGAACTGGGCCAGACCGTGGCCATGGTCACCCACGACCCCGTCGCCGCCGGCTACGCCGACCGCGTGGTCTTCCTCTCCGACGGCCGCCTGGTCGACGAGATGGCACACCCCACCCCGGACCGGGTCCTGGACCGGATGAAGGCTTTCGACACCCGCTCACGCACCAGCTGACCTGCCCTCACCCCAGCACCGAACCCGCCACCCGCTCGCTCGCAACCCGTCGAGCCCACGTCCACCAGGATCCGCCACCGCCATGTTCCGTACCGCCCTGCGCAACGTGTTCGCGCACAAGGCCCGCCTGCTCATGACCGCGTTCGCGGTCATGCTCGGCGTCACCTTCATCTCCGGCAGCCTCGTCTACGGCGACAGCACGAGCCAGGCCGCCACCACCAAGGCGACCGACGGCTACCAGCGCATCGCCGTCAACGTCTCGGCCGACGCCTCCCCCGGCGGCCGGTCCGCCGGCCTCGGAGCCCGCACCGTGACCGCTTTGGCCAAGCTCCCCGGCGTCGCCGCCGCCTCGGGGCGGGTTAACGGCTTCGCCGCGGTCGCCGACCGCGACGGCAAGGTCATCGGCAACGGCACGTCCTCCCAGGGCGGCAACTTCGCCCCAGCGGCGGACGGCAAGGACCCCGCCTACCGCTTCGCCCAGGGCTCCGGCCCGACCGGCAACGACACGATCGCCCTCGACGAGACCACCGCCGCCAAGGGCGGCTACCGCATCGGCGACACCGTGCGCGTCGGCACGAACAAGGGCGCCGCCTCCTACACCCTCAGCGGCGTCTTCCGCACCGACGGCACCAAGCTCTCCTCTGGCGGCAGCCTGACGCTGTTCACCAATGCCACCGCCCAGCGGCTCCTTCTTGAGCCCGGCCGCTTCCAGGACATCGAACTCACCGCCACACCAGACACCGACGTGAACCAGCTCGTCAGCCGCGTCGAATCGGAGCTGCCCAAGGGGGCCAGCGCGGTCACCGGGGCCCAGCTCGCCCGGATCAAAGCGAACCTCGCCGCCTCGCACAGCGACACCATGAGCCAGATCCTGGTGGGCTTCGCCGCGGTCGCTCTCTTCGTCGCGACCTTCCTCATCTCCAACACCTTCACCATGCTGGTTGCCCGGCGCACCAGGGAGCTGGCCCTGATGCGGGCCGTCGGCGCCACGCGCAAGCAAGTGCGCCGCATCCTGCTGACCGAGTCCCTCTTCGTCGGCGCGATCGCCTCCGTGGCCGGCGTCGCCGCAGGCACCGCGGTCGCCGCCCTGCTGCAGACACTCTTCGCCCCCGCCGACAGCACGGCCGCCCCGCTGGTCCTCACCCCGACCACCGTGATCATCTCCCTGCTGGTCGGCACGCTGCTGCCCATGGTCGCCGCATGGCTGCCGATCCGCCGAGCCATGACCATCCCGCCCGTCGCCGCGCTCAGCGCCGCCGAGCACACGGCGCCCGCACGCACCAGCTCCCTGCGCACCGGCATCAGCGCCGCGCTGCTGCTCACCGGCACCGCCGCCGTCGTATACGGGGCCCTCACCGCGGGGAGGGACGCCCGGACCGTCATCGCCCTCGGCGCGGCCCTCGCCCTGACCGGCACGATCGGCTTCATTCCGCTGCTGTCCCGGCCCTTCGTCGCCCTGCTCCAGCCGCTCCTCACCCGCCTGGCGCCGGTGCACGGCGACCTCGCCACCCGCAACACCGTGCGCGACCCGCGCCGTACCGGCGCCACCGCCGCCGCGCTCGCCATCGCCCTCACCCTCGCCTCGGGCCTGTCCGTCCTGGGGGCCTCCGCCGCCCAGTACCTCGACCGGGCAACCACCCACGCCCTCAGCGCCGACTACGTCGTCAAGTCCGAAGGCGGTCAGCGGATGACCTCCGCCACCGCCGCGCCCCTGAAGAAGCTGCCCGGCGCTGCCTACAGCCCGCTCAACCAGTCCACCGGATACCGCCTGGCCGGAAGCTCCTCCGTCCTGACCGGCGTCGACCCCGCCACCATCGGCCGACTGCTGCGCTACGACGTGATCGAGGGCTCCCTCGACAGCCTCGCCAAGGGCCAGATCGCCGTGGCCGACTTCAAGGCCAAGGAAGCCGGCTGGCACGTCGGCCAGAAACTCCCCCTCCAGCGCCAGGACGACCAGCGCGGCAGCGTCACCATCGGCGCCATCTATCAGGCGGACCAGCAAAACGACCTGATCCCCAGCATCACCGCGCCCGACTCCCTCGTCGCCCGCTACGACTCCACCCCGTCCACCGCCGCGATCCTCGTCGCCACCGACGGCGGACCCAGCCGGGACGCGCTCGCCGGCGTCACCCGCGCCCTCGGTGACAACCCCGCCCTGTCCGTCCTCGACCAGGAGGACATCCGTACCCAGGACAGCAGGGGCATCAGCGAGCAACTCAACGTCTTCTACGCCCTGCTGAGCATGGCCCTGGCAATCGCCGCACTGGGCATCGCCAACACCCTCGCCATGTCCGTCCTCGAACGCCGCAGGGAGATCGGCACGCTGCGCGCCCTCGGCCTCGACCGCGCCGGAGTGACCCGGATGATCCGCCTGGAGGCGCTGCTCCTCGGCGCACTCGGCGCGACCCTCGGCACATCCATGGGCGCCTTCCTGGGCTGGGCGCTCAGCCGCACCCTCCAAGAGAGCGTCGTGGGCTACGAGTTGGTCCTCCCCTGGGGTCGCCTCGCTCTCGGCATGCTCATCGCCCTGGCAGGCGCGCTGCTCGCCTCCCTCTGGCCGGCCCGCAGGGCCGCCCGCGTCGACATTTCCGCGGCGACGACGGCGTAGTGACGACCCGCCAGGAACGCCACGAAGAACCACGCCCGGCGAGGCCACCGCCACCATCCCCGTCGAAGCCGGCCCCCGGCCACCAGGCCGCCGTCACCAGCGGCGCCGAGTCCGGCCGACACCTGGCCATCCTCGGCCTTTGCGGCGCCGCCCCCCTCAAGGAATCCCCGGACGGCATTGCTACCTCGCCCGCACCGCACGCTGCACCTGGATCGCGCCTGCGACGACGGCGCAGATCGCGACGGTCCCCCAGATCTGGGTCCACGGGATCACCGTCGGAGCCGCCGTCCCGAGCCTGCTCAGCGAGGCATGCTGGGTCACCGCAGCCAGTACGGTCGCCACGGCGGCGAGCACTGTTCCGACGACCACGGCCACGGCGGACTCGGCAGCGGCGACCTTCATAATCTGTCCGCGCACGGTGCGGGCGAGTTCGAGCAGGGCGAACTCGCGCCGTCGTCCGGCCATCGCCATGGTCAGCGTGTTGGCGACCGCGATCAGCGCGTACGCCAGTGCGATCCCCAGGATCACCACTGCGGCGTTGTTCGTCTGCCGCGCGGCATGCGAACGCTGGGCCGTGAGGTAGGCGCCGCACGCCATGACGTGGGCGCCGGAGTCCGCCAGTACCCGGTTCACCACGGCCGTCCGCTGCGAGTCGAGTTTCCTGCCGCTGCCGACTGCAGAGTCGACGTAGACCTGACTTGTCGTCAGTGCGTCGCCCAGCGTGGAAGAGACGTAGGTGTCGCCCCTGTGCACGCCGCGCGCGACGACGGCGGCGATGACGGTCGGGACCCGGCAGCCGGTCGGCAGCAGGGCGACCACGTGCTGCCCCACCGACAGGTCGTCGGATTCGGCCGCGTGCTCGTCGATGACCAGGAAGTTCTCGGGCAGCGAGGCGAGAGAGCCGGAGAGCGCGGGCGGCCGGACGGTGGCGCCCATCGCCTTCGTGGGCACCACGTTCGTGCTCAGCGAGTCGATCTGCTCGCCGTGGGCCGTGCCGATCCGGATGTTCATGGCGGCCACCGGGGGGACCCGAACGCCGGGCACGGCCCGGAGCCGGGCCAGGGTCCTCGCATCGATCCCCAGGTCGCTGGGCACCACGACGGCCGCCGCGTGGCAATGGCTCGACGCCGTCCGCCAGGACGACCTGCCCAGCCTCCGCACCCTCGCCGCTGGCATCGACCGCGACCGCGACGCTGTCATCGCCAGCCTCACCCTGCCCTGGAACTCTGGCCTCGTCGAAGGACACGCCAACCGCATCAAGATGCTGAAACGGCAGATGTTCGGCCGCGCGGGCTTCCAACTCCTACGCAAACGAGTTCTGCTGTCGTAAGGAAGTAGGTGCCACCAGCCGCAGTCGGCACATGCTCGTCAGATGACCTGTGCCCAGTTGGTCATCGCAAGGCGCGATCCATGACGATCCGGTGATCGGAGACCCACTGATACGCCTCCTGCACCTCTGTCACTACCCCAGCATCACGGAGGCGGATCATCGCGAGGTTTCCGGATTCGGCAGCAGCCTCAATGCCACGCCAGCACCTGTCCTGCCACCACAAGATCACGGAAACCAGATCACTCCGTTCGACCAGCCCATAGCTGTCAGTGATCAACCTCAACCGACGCGCAGCTTCGGACGTATCCCCGACCCCCGGCCCGAGTCCGAGATACTGCCAGCAAACGTGGGCGACATCATGAATGCGCGCACCCGGCGCTGCCAAGTCCCAGTCGATAAAAGCCACCGGACGCAAGGCGCCACTTACTGGCCGATAGACAGTGTTCTTGGGCGAGAGGTCGTTATGACATACGACCTCATGTGATCCCGCCAGTTCCGTGCCTGCCGTCAGGTCGTGGAACTCCCGCACGAGCTGAGCGACCCGCACCAGACTCTCGTCCGAGAAAACGGCTGACGGCTGCTGTGGTTCCCAGGCCACATGCCCATCGAGGTAGGTGAGAACCTCGCGCCCTTCCTCGTCGATGCCGCGGTAGCGGGGCGCACCCGACCATCCGCTGGCCTCAAATATTCTCAGCAAGTCACCGATGAAACCTGTACTGGCCGACGCGGGACGGCGCACGGTGGAGCCAACGCGCACGACGTGATTAACCAACCCACCAGGCAAGGACGACTCAGTCATCCCTCCATTGTCGATGGCTTTGTCGGCCGCCGAGCCGCCGTCGTACTACGTCTTCATGCGCGCTGGCTGTGGGCCTCCTCGGTTCCGTGATCGACTACCGGCCACACCGAGCAGTCGAGGATGCGTCCGTCCACGGTGCCGATCAGCAGCTGGCCTGGATCAACGAGTTCGAGAGACAGCGGTACGACGCGTTGGTCGCCGATCTTCAGGTGTTGCCGCCAGCGGACCGTTCCGTCCGAGGCGCGAAGGGCCACCAGTTCGCCGGTGTTGAAGCCGACGTAGACCGTTTCCGCGTCGCCGTCCACAGCGGTGGCGGGGTACTCGGCCGTGAATTCCCAGCGGACCACCCCGTCCGTGAGGCTGCGCCGTACGACAAAGGCCCGCTCGCTGTGGCCCGCGAGCATGGTTCCCGCATGCACCAGTTCCCGGCTCTCCGGAGGACCGATCTCGATGCCGGGGCCGCCGAAGAGATGCCTGGGCGGTGACTGCCAGTCGAGCGGGAACAGCCGCTGTGGCACGGATTCGTCATCGGGATCGACCGCGACCACCCACTTGTCCCGCGTCGGCGCGCGCTCCTTGCCGTCGAGGAAGAGCAGCCGGTGGCTGCGGCGGATGGGGAAGGAATGGCTGCGGGGACCGAACTCTCCCAGGCTTGTGGTCCCCTGCGGGGTGCCCTCGGCGGGTGGTATCAGGGCGACCGGCTGTGGCTGGGGTTCGTACTGCCTGTTGGGGGCGGTCGAGCGGAGCGCCAGCCAGCCGTCCTGACGGGCGGCGATCGTGACGGAGTGGCCGAGCGCCAGGGTACTGAGCGTCTTGCCGTCCGCGAGGGACACCCGGGTGACGAGCGGTGGCTCGGCGCCCGGTTCCTGTCCCCTCCAGCTCTCTCGCGTTCGCGCCACGTTGACCCAGGCGTCGAGATCACGGACGACCAGCTGCCGGCCACCCTCCTCGTCGGGAATGCGCCAGCCCAGCCGCCCGTCCGCCAGCCAGGCTTCCGCCAGTACCCCCTCCAGGCATGCCAGCACGCGTCCGTCCGGCAGACCGTGGACGTCCCACACCTGTCGGCGGGGTTCCCAGCAGGACTCCCCGGCCAGCTGCTCGACGGCCCGACGGGCCGCCTGGTCGGGAAAGGACCGCTCGAACTCGACCCACTGACCGTCCAGTTCCTTCTGCTGCACCGAACCCCGGGGCACGGCACTCCAGTTCGGCCGCTCGACGATGGCTTCGTACGCGTGCGAGTCCAGTTCGTCGGGGTCGTCGTAGTCCGTCGCGGCCACGATGAGCCGCAAGGCCAGAGGGCTCTCCCACTCCACCTTCAGGACCTCGCGAGGCCTGCGCATCATCGAGCGCGATCGCCCCGACTCCAGATCGATCAGCAGCAGTTCGCCGTCGAAGGTGTGCTCCCCGTCGTACTGCCCTGTGCCGACGGCCACGAGGGGAAGCGTCGGATGGATCGCGAGGGAGTGGACGGGCCAGCGAGACTCCACGAGCCAGAGGCAGCGCAGATCGTCCGTGCCGTAGACACCCACCCGGTGGGGGCGCCATGCGTACCCGGCGGTCTGGCTCCCGGACCAGCTGAGCCATCCCAAGTCGCCGCCTACGACGGCGATCCCGCGCTCCTGACTGATGGCAACGGCAGACGGCGTTCCGATCTCGGCGAAGGGGTGGTCACCGAGAACGCGGCGGACGGTCAATGAGTCGGGCATGGTGCCATCATCGCCGATGAGAGCCACCCGGCCCCTCTGTCCCCGCACGGGGTAGACGGCCTTGCCCGAAGAGGACAGGCGCTTCGCGAACAGGTAGACCTTGGCCTGCTGGTCAGCCAGACGGATCGTCACGTCACCGATGTCCACCTCTGCCTCGGCTCCCGGCCGGTGGGGCTGCGGAATGGACTCCTTCACCGGTCCGCGGCCCGCCTCGGCAGCGATCCGGGGGCGCCGGTCGGCGACAGACAGGGCCCTCCCTATAGCTCGGGGTTGCGGTCCCAGCCGAGCAGCACCAGGAGGCCTTATTGGCGGCCCGCTTGAGGATGGGCCCGAAGGCCAGTCCTTACCTGCACGGGTGTCCTCACCCCTCTGCCGTGCGGCCGCCGAACATGGCGACGGCTTCACGGCCCTTGATCTGATTCTCGGTGACGTAAGGGCGCAGTTCGGCCTCGTACGCGGCGAACGCGACGCGGTGGTCGCCGTCGGCGGCGGACAGGTGCCGGGCCAGGGAGCGGGCGCCGAGCAGGGCCTGGGAGGTGCCCATGCCCGCGGTCGGGGCGGCGCAGTATCCCGCGTCGCCGAGCAGCGCGATACGGCCCTTCGACCAGCTGTCGAGCTGGACCTGGCAGGTGGAGGCGAAGTAGAAGTCGTCGGCCTCGGCCATGGCCGCAAGCAGCCGGGGGGCCTGCCAGCCGCGGTCGGCGAAGGCGGCGCGCACCGCGTCTTGCTGCTCGTCGCGGCTGCGTCGGTCCAGCGCGGGCGAGTCAGTGGCGAAAGAGAGGCTGACGGTGAGCCGGCGCGGGTCGCCTGCGCTGAAGAGGTAGATGACCGCGTTTCCGGCGAACTGCAGCATGCCCTGGTGGTCCAGGCCGAGGTAGTTGTCGGTGGTGAACCCGACGCCGGACAGGCCCAAGTGACGCAGCGCCTGCTCGTGCGGGCCGAAGGCCAGCCGCCGCACGCGCGAGTAGATCCCGTCGGCACCGAAGACCAGGTCGAACTCGCGGGTGGCGCCGCGCTCGAACTCGACGGTGACGCCTTCTTCGTGCTCGGTCAGCGCCGTGATCGAGTCGTCGAAGAGGTACTCGATGTTGTCGGCGGTCATGCGGTACAGGATCCGGGTGAGGTCGCTCTTGGGGACCTCCAGCTCGCCGGCGAACGCCTCGGCGGGCAGCTGCCCGGTCTCGGCGCCGGTCTCGTCGATCAGGGTGGTACCGCCCATCTTGGTGTCGTGCTCGCGTACTTCGGCGAGGATGCCGAGTTCGTCCAGCACCTCGAAGGCGGCGCCACGGAAGTCGACGGCGTAGCCCCCGCCGCGCACGGCGGGGGCGCGTTCGACGATGGTCACCTGGTAGCCGCCGCGGTGCAGCAGGTGGGCCAGGGCGGGTCCGGCGACGCTCGCACCCGAGATCAGAACCTTGGTGTTGGTGGTCATGACAAGGACCCTAGATCGACTTGGCCATATGGTCAATCCATTTGGATGAACCAAATGGGCAAGCCTCTTGTTATGCTCGACGGCATGGGAAATCGCGAGGATCTGCTGGCGGGCGCCAAGAAGTGCCTGATCGAACGGGGCTGGGGGCGCACGACGGTGCGGGACATCGCCTCTGCCGCAGGAGTCAGCCACGCCGCCATCGGCTACCACTTCGGCTCCCGGGACGCCTTGCTCACACAGGCTCTGGTTGAGGCGGTGGACGAGCTGGGCGAGGAACTCGCCAGCCATTCCCCCGGAGACCGACCGGAGAGTCGCTGGGAGGCACTGATCGACAGCTTCACCACGCACCGCGCGCTGTGGGTGGCCCAGCTGGAGGCCGCCGTGCAGGCACAGCACTCGCCCGAGGTGCGAGAGCGCCTGGCAGACGGCCAGCGCCAGGGCCGCGAGGGCCTCGGCGGCTCGGTGCCGCTCGCGCTGCTGTCCGGCCTGATGCTGCAGTGGCTGGTGGATCCGGAGCATGCGCCGTCTGCTGCCGACGTAATTGCCGAACTTCGCTCCCTGGCCAACGGATTGTGAACGGCGGGGCACTCCGCCTCGGGACAACCCGCTCTGCCCCTACCGCTACCGGTGCTGAGATGCTTTTCCGCTTGGAGCATCCGCCAGTAGGTGGTGAGCTGGGGCTATCGGATGCGGGGCTGGCCGGGCGGGCGCCCCAGCGGTGGGTGTACCAGGCCCGCCGGATGAGGCTACGCACGGTGATGATGTGGCGAGGGCGAGGTAGAACTCAGTGCAGATCCGGCGGCGTTCGGTGTTGCGTCGAAGCTTGCCGAAGTCGTTCATCCACGAGTTCGTGCGCTTCGCAACCCAGCGGCCGTCGGTCTGACTCGGGGGCTTGGTGCCACGCTCGGTGATCTTGCCGGTGATGCCGCGCTCGGCCAGCCCCGAGTAGACCTGCAGTCGGTACCGGTATGCGGCGGCGGTGGCGACGTTGTAGAGGTCTTCGGGCTCGGTGAGGTGGGAGTCGGCGGCGTGCCAGAAGGAAGCAGGCGGGCACAACCGCCCGCGCCTGCTGCGACCGTGCTGTTCGAGGTAGTCCGCGAGCCGGAACAGCTGTCCCGACGAGCGCGGGACTGCCTCAGGCGAGGGCGTTCCGGGCGGGCGGTCCACGGGGCGCCGACGGATGCGGCTGAGGGGTGCCTGCCTGCCGTGGACCGGTCGGGCGAGTTCGGCGTAGGCCGCTTCCACCCCGTCCTCCTCGAGCTGCTCGAAGTCGGCATCGGTGAGGTAGTTGGATGCGGCAGCGGTCAGGAAGGACTGGGCGAGGTACAGGCCGACGCCCAGACGCCGCGCGTCCATCGCCGCCTTCAGGATCGCCCGCGCGGCTGGAGTACCTTCTTTGTGCCGCCGCAGGAGTTCGGGGGCTCCAGCCAGGTCCTGCGCGAGCCGGCCGTGGCCGCCAGCACGAGTCAGCGCCTCGGCCAGCAACCGGTCACCGGCGTCCGCCTTCAGCCTTGCACTGGCCAGCGCCGCCTCGTCGAAGGTGTCCGGGACCGTGAAGCACCGTCCACTGAGCAATTCCCGGGCCCGGCTGTGCGGATCGGGTCTGCCTGGAACGGGAAGATCGGTGTAGCGGCTGGCGTACTCGGGCCACATCGTGCCCACGACCAGGACCGGGCCCCGCGCAGGTGTCGTGAGCAGGCTATGCACAGCGGCCGCAATGCGCTCGCCGTCCCGGGGGGCCGCCGAGGTAGTGCTGGGCCTCGTTCAGCCACACCACCGTCCGCGGACCCACCCGCTGCAAGTCCTCCAACGCGGCCTCCGCCCGAGTCGGATCGAACGGATGCCACAAACGCCACCCCAGACCGGCCAGCGGCTGAACCGCCTCCCAGCACGCCCGGGTCTTGCCTGTCGAGGACGTGCCGACCAGCACCACCATCGCGCTGCGGCCCGCCGTGACCTCCTGCACCGCATCAGCCAACACCCGGTCATGCTCCCGCTCCACGTACCCACTCAGCACCCGCCGGTGACGCACACTGCTGCCCTCACCGCCGGTGCCAGCATCGGCGGGGTGCACCTCCAGGTCGTGCGGGTCCCACAAGGACAGCGCCCGGCCCAGCCCCAGCCCGTCCGCCACCTGCGGACCGACGGGCGTTACGACGCGACGCTGAAGCTCCAGCAGGTCGTCCACCGGCAGCTTCAGCACCTTGGCCAGTGCCGCCACGGTCCTCTCCGATGGAGCGGGGCCACCGGCTCGCAGTGCCTCGTACACCGTGGTGCGCGCAATGCCGGACCTCGACGCGAGCTGCGTCCTGCTCAAGCCGGCGAGAGCTGCGCTGTCCCGCAGCCAGCGCTGCAGCTCGACCAGCGCCGACTCCGGCGTTACCTGATCGCCTTGCACCCGATCCCCTTGCAGCTCGGTGTCCGCAACTGTTCATCTTCGTCCGGCACGGATTCCGGCGTACACCGAATCCGGGACAACGGTCAGACCAGCAGCCCGCCCGACTAACGGGAGTCTGCCGTGACCATCGCCCTCATCCTGCTCATCATCGCGCTCGTGCTGGCCCTCGGAGTTTCATGTGCAACGGGAAGCCGTCACAACACAGCACGGGAAACACCCACAAGGCCATCGGCGTTCCCACAGATCAGCAAATTCCGTCGGTGGCCCCACACACACGCGGGTCCGGCCGTTGGCCGGCATGAGGGCCGGTGTTCTGTCGCACCCAACCATGAGCGAATCTCACCGAGGGCTGACGGATCGCAGTTCGTCTCATCGAAGGTTAAGTGAGCAGATCAGGGCGCTGCCGCAGCGGGCTGCGAGGCTGCCGGCCCAGTAGTCTGCGATCAGCCGAGGCTGGGATGCTCGCCGCCTTAGGGGGTCCGCTCCTCCGGCTTGGGGCAACGAATGAGTACTCGGGCCGCCGCGCGGCAGGCGATCGATACGAGGCAACCGAGTACAGCGACCAAAGGCGTACGGAGTGCCCGTCCCGAGCCCCGTCAGGCCAGGTCAGACCTAAGGTGCTGCCGCGTCGAACAGGCCGGCGCGGGCGGCGAGCAGGGCGGCGGCGGCCGCGCGGTGGGCGGCCGGTTCGTCAAGAGCCTCGCCGGTGATGAAGAGGCGGTGGTAGAGGGGGGCGGTGGCGGCCCGGACCAGCTCCACCGGGTCGACGCCGGCGGGGAGTTGACCGCGTGCCACGGCGCGGGTCACGACTTCGGCAGCTTGCTTATGGCGGGCGGTGAAGAAGGCGCTGAGTGCCGCCGCGCCGAGGGTGGAGCGGAGGGCCGCACTGATCAGGGTGGTGGGGGTGGTGCGCAGGTCGGGGTCGGTGAAGGTGGCGTAAACCTCGCGGGCCAGCAGGTGGATGTCCTCGTCCACACTCCCGGTGTCGGGGATTGGCCAGGGTTGGTCGGCGGAGAGCGCAAGTGCGTCGGCGATCAGGCCATCGACGCCGCCCCAGCGCCGATACACGGTGGCTTTGTGGACGCCGGCTCGGTGGCAGATCGCGTCAACCGTGAGCTGGTCGTACCCCTTCTCGGTGAGTTCGGCGAGTGTCGCGGTGACCACGTCGGTGCGGACCCGGGCGCTTCGCCCGCCAGGCCTGGTGCCTGCCTTCGAGGTATCCGGGCTATCAGACAAAGTCGACTCCAGTCGCTTTAGGGCTTGCGTAGAGGTAGATCCACTGCCAGGATACTAATGCGACCCAGGTCGCGTTAGATGTTGCGGCAGAGGAAGGACTCCAGTCATGACCGTGTCGATCCCGAACCCCGAGACCCTGCACCCGCTGCCCGGGCATGACCGGGTGGTCCTGCTCCGCCCGCTGGTCACCGACCCTCGGATCGAAGTCGGCGAGTACACCTACTACGACGACCCCGACGGTGCGACGGAATTCGAACGCCGCAACGTGCTCTACGGCTACGGGCCCGAGCGGTTGGTCATTGGCAAATACTGCGCGATCGCCGCCGGCACCCGCTTTCTTATGGCGGGCGCCGCCCATCCCACCATGGGCGTCTCCACCTTCCCATTCACCATGTTCGGCGGCAGCTGGACGGAACGGACCCTCGACCTGGTCACCAACATGCCCAGCCGGGGCGACACCGTGATCGGCAACGACGTCTGGATCGGCTACCAGGCACTGATCATGCCCGGCGTGCGGATCGGCGACGGCGCGATCGTCGCGGCCGGCGCGGTGGTCACCGCCGACGTCGAGCCGTACACCATGGTCGGCGGCAACCCCGCCCGCCCGATCCGCCGCCGCTACGAGGACGCCGACGTCGAGCGCCTGCTCCGGGCGGCGTGGTGGGACTGGCCGACGGAACTGGTCACCGAGCACCTGCGCACCATCATGGCGGGCACCCCCGCCGAGATCGAGCGGATCGCGAAGGAGGTCACCGCATGACGGTGGAGGAGCGGATCGACGGCATCGCTGTGCTCGACCACAGCAGGGAAGGGCCTGATGTGCTGCTCCTGCACGGCGCTTGACTGGCAGCCCGTCCGGCCGCACCTGACGGGCCTGCGACTGGTCGCCATGGACTGGGCACCCAACGCTGGGTCCTCGAGCGCGCGTTCGCCCACCTTCACCACTGGTTCCGCCACCTGCGGATCCGCTGGGGTCCGCAACGACGTCCACGAAGCCTTCCTCAACCCGGTATGCGCACTCATCTGCTGACGGCTGCTGGCCGTGGTTCAACGCCACCCGTCGTAGGCGGCGGATGTACCAATCTCCTGCGGCCAGGTCGCCCGGACCGGCTGCAGGCGTTTCGCACTGCTCGTCAGCCCGTCTCTCTACCGGCCGCACCGGGAACCGATGTTCCGGATCGGCAACGTCCTCCATCACGTGGAGCAGGAGTATCCGGAACGGTTCGGACGCCGTGATCACACCAGTCACACGAAGACCATCACGGTGATGCCCGGTACCGGCAGACAGGTTCAGGCCACGGCGTTGACGGAGGATCCGGACGCGAAGGCCAGGATGTGCGGGACTGCTTCGCGCAGGCTCTCGAAGTGGCGGTGCACGCCCTCCACTGCGGCAGCGGCGTTCACGCCCCACACCGTCATACCGGCACGCAGCCCGGACTGCACTCCGGACGGGGCATCCTCAATGACCAGGCAGTCTCCCGGTTCGGCACCCAGTCGCGCAGCGGCCCGCAGATACGGCACGGGAGAGGGCTTGCCCTCTTCAACAGCAGCTGCATCGACGATCAGGCCCGGCACCGGCAGGCCTGTCCGCAGGAAACGGCCGCGTACTCGGTGCTCGTAGTTCGAGGTCACCAACGCCCAGGACCTCGGCGGCAGGCCGCGCAGCACCTCTGCCGCACCGTCGAAGGCCGCGTACAGGCCGGACCGGACGTCCTCGTCCTCCAGCTCGTGCAGCTTGGCCAGGCACTCGTGCGGATCGTGGCACGCGGCGACCTGCGCGAAGGTTTCAGTGGGTCTGGTCCGCAGGGCCACCCTGTAGACCTCGTCCGGGTCCAGTCCGTAGTGCTCCGCCCACGCTCGCCATACCTGGCGCTGGTTGTCCAGGGCGTCGATCAACGTGCCGTCGACATCGAACAGGACGTACCTCGTCCCGCCGGGCTGCCCAGATTCACTCATCACACATTGATCATGCCAGGCGTCGGGCAACCAATCGCGGGACAGCCCTGGAAGCGTTGTTCATTGGCTGCGTGCGCCCCAGGTGGCCCTGGCGCCTTGGTGACGCGGCGAAAGGGAGTTGACGTCCGAGGCGTACTCGGGTCTTCTGCTGCGATGTCTGATCTTCGCTTCCAGCAGCCTCACGATGACGCCACGCTCAGGGACTGGCAGTACGTCCACAACGTGATCATCCCTATGCACCTCCTCTCCCTGGACGAGATACGGGAACGCGCACAGCGCCACCATCTGGAGGTCGCGTACCTCGATGACGTACTCGTGGGCTGCAGCACAGTGCGCCCTCCCTCGGACGACGCGTCGACGGCCACGGTGATCGCCCGCGTGCTGCCTCCTCACCGTGGACAGGGACTCGGCGAGAAGCTCTATGCGCGCGGGCTCGACCGGGCACGGGAGTTGGGCGCCGAGGTGATCGAAACGGTGGTCCTGTCCTCCAACGAGGACGGTCTGCGGTTCGCACGCAAGCACGGGTTCGCCGAGATCGAGCGGTACCTGCTGCCGGGGGAGACGATTCCCTGGATCGATCTGCGCCTTTCCTGACCTGTCTCCTTGCGGGCCTGGGCGGCCTCTTTGGCGGCTGCTTTCGCCTCTTCCTTTTGCTGCTGGTGGCGCACTCCGGCCGAGAGCCAACGGCCCTGTCCCTCCCACAGTGGGATCACTGACGTGGACGGCACTCCCCTCATGCAGGGTTCCGACACCCACGGCTGCCACCCTTCCGGGAGCGGCGGCCAAGAAGGGTCCGGGGGCCATCCGGGCGGTGGCGCCCACCCGGCGGAGTCGGCCAACCCGGCGGCGGATTGAACCTATACAGCAACGTGCCCCCCAACTCGGCCCGTCCCCATCTCCAGCAGCGGTGATCCGCGCCCCTGCAACCGGGCGCGAGAGGTCAGCTGGGGCAGGCACATCCGGCGGCGCTCTTGGCTGCCCTGAAGGTGACGGCCGGGCCATCTCTACTCGGGAACGCGGCACCGATTCAGTCGGGGGCGTACTCGTCGCGGAAGTCCGATCACGTAGATCCCCCGTGGTTCATTGCCGGGACCGGTCGCGCCACACCTAACGGTGCTCCGTGTGCCGGGTGTGGTCGACGGAGGTGAGCCACTGGGTGACGGTGGCGTCGATGAACTCGTCGGTGGCCTCGCACCGGTCGAAGAAGAGGCGGGCGAGGAGCGGCCCGTAGAGCAGGGTGTACTGCTCGGCGGTGATCTGCAGGCCGGACGGTTCCAGGAGTTCGTTGAGGGCGGCGAGGCGGTCTTCGACGATTCGCCGCAGCGCCTGGGCGCTGTCGGGGTCGTGGTCGGCCTGGGCGGCCATGGCGAGGGCGGAGGCGCGGGTGGCGGGGTCGGTGATGCCGGCGCGCAGGCTGATCAGCCAGGCGGTGGCGACAGCGCGTGCGTCGGTTCCGGGTTCGGGGTAGCCGACGTCGGGGCCTTGCAGGGTGAGGTCGGAGAGCAGGGCCGCGCGGCTGGGCCAGTGCCGGTACAGGGTCTGCCGGGTGACGCCGGCCCGATCGGCCAGCAGCGCGTAGGTCAACCGGGCCAGCCCGACCTCGGGCAGCAGTTCACGGGCGACGTCCAGGATCCGGGCGCGGGTGCGCTGGACGCGCGGGTTGCTCGGGTTCGGCTGGCGGAGGTGGACGGGCGGCTTCGGCGGCATGGAGACAACCCTAAACCAAATCACACATCATGTGTGATGCAGGCCGCCTTGCGTCGACTTCGCTTTTCATACGAGGTGTGTGATACACCGGAAAGGCAATCACACGCTCTGGATGATTCAGGTTCAGGGCGTGTGCACCCCCTTCCTCCTGGAGATCTTGATGTCCACCGCGATCATCTACTCCCGCTACGGCGGCCCGGACGTGCTCACCCCGGCCGAGGTCGATGCCCCCGAGCCGGGTCCGGGCCAGGTCCGCATCAAGGTCCGGGCAGCCGCCGTCAACCCGATCGACCTGAAGCTCCGCTCCGGCATGATGGCCGGGATCATGCCCGTCGAGTTCCCGCATCTGCCGGGCTGGGACGTGGCCGGCGTCGTCGACGAGGTGGGCGAGGGCGCCACTGCCTCGGTCGGCGACGAGGTCTTCGGCGTCGCCTCCTTCGGCGGCTACAGCGAGTACGCGTTGCTGGAGAGGCCGGTCGCCAAGCCGGCAGAGGTCTCATTCGCCAGCGCCGCCGCGCTGGTGACCGTGGGTGAGACCGCCTACCGCGGCCTGCACCACCTGGGTGCCGAGGAGGGCGAGACCCTGCTGATCCACGGCGCGGGCGGCAGCGTCGGCACCATCGCCGTGCAGCTAGCCGCCGCCCGGGGCATCACCGTGGTTGCCACCGCCGGCGAGCACGACCTCCAGCGGCTCACCAAACTCGGTGCCAGCGCCGTCCGCTACGGCGAGGGATGGCTGGAGCGGGTCAAGGCCGCCGCCCCGCAGGGCGTGGACCGCGTCTTCGACGCCTCCGGCGCGGGCGTGCTGGCGGACTCCATCGCCCTGACCGGCGACGCGGGCCGGGTGATCACCATCGCCGACATGGCCGCCGCCCAGCACGGCGTGCGCTTCACCGGCGCCGACCCGACCGACCGCCTCCCGCAGGCCCTCCCCGAGCTGGCGGACCTGATGGCCGCCGGCAAGCTCGACCTCCCCATCGGCGCCACCTACCCGCTCGCCGAGGCCGCCCGCGCCCACGCCGACATCGAGGCCCGCCACGCCCGGGGCAAGGTCATTCTCCTGCCCTGACCCGAGACCGCCGTTCCAGCCGCCCTCCGCACCTCATACAGGGCAGATGAGACGGCTCCACCGGGCGCCGGAATCCCCCGTCCGGCCGTCCCAGAGCCGCGGCCGGCTCCTGCACGGACCGGCTGCGGCCCCACCCCAGCGGCGAATCCGCGCATGCCCCGCACCGGCACGCCACGAGACGGGAGGCCGAAGCCGACGGCATGGGGCAGCCTCCCCACGCTGACGGCGGATGCGGACCTGGCTGCTGCACTCACGGTGCTGGGCCAGAAGTGGAACGAGATCATCCTGCACACCCTGGCCACCCGCCCGGTCCGCTACGGCGAACTGCACACCGCCATCCGCCCGATCAGCACCAAGGTGCTCGCCGACCGGCTGCGCGAACTGGTCGAGGCGGAGCTGGTCACCCACGCCCAGCCCCGGCCCGGCCTCACCACCTGCACAGCCCCCACACCCCCGATAAATCACCACAACCCGAAGGACTGATCACCTCATGTCTGCACACCGCCCCCTCGCCCCGGCCCTCGCCCGGACCGTGCTCGGCTCCGGACCCGGCCTCGTCCTGGCCCACGGTGCCGGCAGCAGCATCGACAACACCTACGGCCCGATCCTTCAGGGCCTGGCCGCCCACCACACCGTGGTCGGCGTCGACTACCCCGGCAGCGGCGACACCCCCCGCGCCACCGCGCCCCTCGACCTCGATGAGATGGCCGATCAGCTCATCGCGGCCGCCGACGCCGAGGGCCTGGAGACCTTCGCCCTGCACGGCTACTCCCTCGGCGGCCCGATCGCCATCCGCGCCACCGCCCGCCACCCCGAGCGCGTCACCGCCCTCGCCCTCTCCGCCACCCTGGCCCACCCCAACAACCGGCTGACCCTGATCCTGCGCACCTGGGGCAAGCTCGCCGCCGCCGGCGACCGCCGCCTGCTGACCGAGTTCCTCCTGCCCCACGCCCTCAGCCCCCAGGCCATGGAGGCCATGCCCGCCGAGCAGTTCGAGGAGATCATCGCCTACACCGCCGCCAACATCGCCGACGGCACCGTCGATCACGCCGAACTCGCCACCCGGATCGACGTCCACGACGACCTCGCCGACATCCGCGTCCCCACCCTGGTCATCTCCACCACCGCCGACCATCTCGTCCCGCCCGTCCTGCACCACGAACTCGCGGAGAAGATCCCCGGCGCCGAACTCGCCGAGATCCTCACCGGCCACCTGCCCATGGTCGAACGTCCCGAGGAATGGCAGCAGCTCATCACCGACTTCCTCGCCAAGTAGCCACAGCGCGCCTAACCACCACGCGCACAACGGGACATGGCCCGGCCGGTGCCCCCGGCCGAGCCCCTCGGTTACTCACCACAATGCGGAGACAAGGTGCCGTCTTGTCCCCCTCCCGGCACGAGCGTCAGAAACCCGGTGATCAGGGGGGCCTAGGCCGTTTCGTTTGGATCAGCTGGTCGTTGGGCCGGGTGGCCGCATGAAAGCAGGATCTCCGGTGCAGCACGAGGGTTGCGAAGCCAACTCGAGTGCCGGGGGGTACGTCCGGATCGCCAGGACGGGCGTCAAGCCGATTGACCCATCCGCGGGTGGCTGGGCTGTGTCGTGCCCCGCGTGGATGCACCGGCCGAGGCCTGAACCTCCTGCCCATCAACTGGGTCCTGCTCGTCCTGCTTCAACGAGGTGCGGTCCCGGCCAGTCCGCTTTCGTAGGCGGCGATGACGAGTTGGGCCCGGTCCCTGGCCCCCAGCTTGGTCAGCAGATGACTGACGTGGGTCTTGACCGTGCCAACGGTCAGATACAGCTCGGCGGCGATTTCGTTGTTGGACAGGCCGCGTGCGATCAGACCCAGCACGTCACGTTCGCGGCCGGTCACTCCATCCAGAGTGCGGGTGACCGGGCCGGGGTAGCCGGGGCGCCGGACGTAGGTCTCGATGAGCCTGCGGGTGACGCCGGGTGACAGCAGCGACTCCCCGGTGGCGATCACCCGCACGGCGTCGATCAGGCGTGCGGGCGGAGTATCCTTGAGGAGGAAGCCCGCGGCGCCTGCGCGGAGCGCCTCGAAGACGTACTCGTCCAGGTCGAAGGTGGTGAGCACCAGGACGTGGACGGGCACCGGAGACGGGCCGCCGAGCAGCGTGCGGATGGCCTCGATGCCGTTGAGCCCGGGCATGCGGATGTCCATCAGGGCTACATCGGGGCGCAGTTCGCGGATCAACCTGACCGCCTGGGTCCCGTCGGCCGCCTCGCCGACGACCTGGAGATCGTTTTCCGACTCGATCAGCACCCGGAAGCCGGCACGCACCAGGGTCTCGTCGTCCACCACGACGACCCGCACCGTCATGCGCCCTCCATATCGGCGCCCACGGGGAACTGGGCTGTTCGCTCGTCCGTGGCGTACGGCAGCCGGGCGGTGACGCGAAAGCCGTGCGGCGAGAGCGGGCCCGCGTAAACCTCGCCGCCGTAAAGGGCTGCCCGTTCCTTCATGCCGGTCAGGCCGTGGCCCTCGGTGACCGGGGTTGTCGTGCGGCCGGCTCCGGCATCGACGACTGTGAGAACGACCTCGCCCGGCGCGTAGGCGACCGTCGCCCGGGCGTGGCTGGTGCGGGCATGCTTGACGACGTTGGTCAGGGCTTCCTGCACGATGCGGTAGGCGGCGCGATCGAGACCTCGGGGCAGGGCGTGCGGGTGACCGCTGATCGTCAACTCGACCTGGACACCGGCCCGTCGGGTCTGTTCGAGGAGCGTGTCGAGGTCGTCGAGGCCGCCGGGCAGCCATTCGGCACCGTCGTCATCGCGCAGGACACCCAGCAGCGAACGCAGCTCTCCCAGGGCGGCCCTGCTCGTCGTCTCGATCGCGGAGAGGGACTTCGCGGCCTCGTCAGGCCTGCTGCCGATGACGTGGTGGCCGACGCCCGCCTGGACCGCGACGATGCTCAGGCTGTGCGCGACGACGTCGTGCAACTCCCGGGCGATACGCATGCGTTCCTCGACGAGGAGGAGCTGTGCCCGCTCTTCGGCCTGCTCGACCAGGCCTCGGGTGTAGGCGCGCCCCTGCCTGGTGGACCATCCGATCGCCCAGGCGGCGGCCTCGACGATGAGGCTTTGGCTCATCCCCGGCCACCCCCAGTAGTCGTGCCCTGTTATGCCCTGCATAGGGATCATCAAGGCGAGTTGTGCGGCGCCTGCCACCGCGCCCGCGTACGCCGCCACACGCGCGGGCCGGGCGACCGCCACCCCGTACACCAGCAAAGCAGTCGCCAGCACCCCCGTCAGGCTGAGCGCGCCGTCGGTGGCCATCACCACCGACCCCACCGCCAGTGCAGGCAGTGGAAGCAGCCGCCGGACGGCGACGGCCACGCCCAACGAGCACGTCAGCACGGTCTGCCATGCCGGCCAGCCCGTGCGGTGCGTACCGAGCGTCCACCACAAGACGTTCGACGCCACCAGGACCATGGCCAAAAGCACATCCAGCCCGACCAGCTGAGTCGTCGTCAGCCTCCTGGCGACGGACGCCCCGTCATGCCTCACCATCATGACTCGCACGCATCCGACCCTAGCCGGGAGGGCGATCATCCGCCTCTGTCCAGAGACAGAGATCAGCCGGTCATTCCGTGGCCAGATCCGCGGGGCGGGCACCCTCTGCCAGGGTCGGCCTCATGGATCTCTCCCGGGCCCCCGCCCGCCGATGGCTTTCCCCCGTGCCCTGGGGCTTCGCCCTGCTCGCCGCCGCGTCGTCCCTGACGTACGGCGGTGATCACGCGGTGAACGCCTGGGCATCGACCAACCTGGACAATATGGGTGATCATCCTGTGGAGGCGCTCGTCGCCTCCGCCTTCCTGTTCGGCGCCGATCCCTGGGCCTGTCTGCGCAGCATCGCCCTGGCCGGGGCCATGCTGGCGTTTCTCGTCATCCGGTTCGGCACCATGCGGGCGGTCGCTCTGATCGCGGCCGGCCAAGTCCTCGGCACACTGGTGAGCGAAGGGCTGCTGGCAGCGCGGATCGCGGCGGGCCAAGCAGACCCGGCGCTGCGTGCGACGCTGGACGTCGGCCCTTCCTACGTGATCGTCTCGGCCCTGGCCGCCGTGGTGGCAGCGGGGGCCCGGCGGTGGCACCGGTGGACCGCGCTCGCCGCGCTCGTGGTGCGCGCACCACACATCACGAGCGGCCTGACCACGCTGGGGGTCACTCCCGTCGGCCACGTGACAGCACTGTCCACCGGCATGCTGCTGGCACGGGGTCTGCAGTCGTCCGACGCCCCCCACCGCTACCTGCACCGACTGACGTTACGCGCAGCGCCGCTTCAGACCGAGGGGCGTACCAATGGTCGCGTACCTTCTGTGGTCCGGCCACCAGCACGGCGTCGGGCCACACCCCACGACAGACTGGACGGGACGAGGGTCAAGCCAAGTATCCCGTGCGAGACGCACTGGGGCGCTGCCTCCCTGACCCGCACCGCGCCTGTTCCCAGCAAGGATGGGGACTGCTCAGGCGAATAGTCCCACCCCAACACGGTCCTTGGCCGGGTGATCTCGGCCGGGTGGATGCATGAGTACAGGGCCCCTTGGTAGCTCGGGTTTACGACCACTCGAGTGCCGGAGGCCCTGTTGTTCCAGTCTTGCGTGACGATCCCCGTCTCGCCCAACTCCCGCGTGTCGTCCTGCGATTGTCTCGCAAGGAGTTCCACGACCGGCTGCGCGGCCGGGTCCGCGAGGCCGAGGGCCGCGAGGCAGAGCCGACCGCGGCGGTCATCGACTCACAGTCGGTCAAGGGCGCCGCCTCGGTGCCCGCCGCCACGCGCGGCTACGACGGCGGCAAGAAGATCAACGGAAGACGCCGCCCGCGTCATGCTGCCCCGCCTGCGGGCACGGTTCCACAAGATCACGCTGGTGTGGGTCGACGGCGGCTACACCGGCTGCCTGGTCGCCTGGACGAAGGAGAAACTCCAGCTCACGCTGCAGATCGTCAAACGCAGCGATGACATGAAGGGGTTCGTGGTCCTGCCGAGAAGGTGGGTAGTAGAGCGCACGCTGGGGTGGCTGATGCGCTCGCGCCGCCTGGTGCGGAACTTTGAGACACTGCCCGCCAGCAGCGCGGCGTTCATCTACTTCTCGCGGGCCATGCTCATGAGCCGTCGCCTCGCCCGCCCGGCTTCCCAGCGGCGGCAGGAACAGTCACGGTGAGCCGACGCGGCGTGAACCGCCCGGACGGCGACACGGCCAGCCAGCCCCGTTCGGCCAGGCGTCTCGTCTTGCACCGCACCCCCTCGATCTTCGCCGGCACCAACTCCAGCCCCAGCCCGGACGCGATCTCCTTCGCCGACACCCCCTCACCGCCTTCCGGACCGGCCTCCACCAGCTCCACGATCCGCCGGTAGTCCGGCGCGAGCGCCTCCACCATCACCCCCTCCCCGAAGCGCGGCACGATCGACCCCGCGACCAGGACCTTCACCACTTTGACCGCCGGCACCGGCTCCGGCGCCTCCTGCACGGCCGCATCCGCCGCATCACCGGGGGCGGCCAGGGCCTCGGCCAGCTCCACCCGCGCGATCACCCGCTGCTCCAACACCGCCTCAGCCCCAGCAAGTTCGGACAGGATCCGGTCCGCCTCCGCCTCCGCCTGAAGCTCCTCCACCCGCACCCGGGCAGCGGCCTCCCGCTCCTCCAGCAAACCCATCACCGACGCCACCGGCCACCTCCGCATCGTCGAGGACGAACTGATCGCCCAAACGCTCCCACGACGACACCGGAACCATGCCTGAACAGCGGAAACTCAGTGATCACATCCGGTAAGACAACGGCTTCTGATGGCACAGGCCGATGTGGACGAGAACCTGAACTGGGCGGTCTCGATGGACTCCACGATCGTGCGTGCTCACGAGCACGCGGCCTGGGCCCGCAAAAAGGGGCCCGGCCGGCGAACCGGACGACCACGCCATCGGACGGTCCCGCGGCGGGCTGACCACGAAGATTCACCTCGCCGCCGACGGCAATTGTCGGCCGATGGCCTTCGTACTGACCGCTGGACAGGCTGGTGACGCTCCCGCATTCGCCGACGTGATGGCCCGCCTACGCGTCCCACGCCGACGCGGCAGACCTCGCACCAGGCCGGATGTGATCCTCGCCGACAGGGCCTACTCCTCACGCGCCATCCGTGACCACCTGAGCAAGCGCGGCATCCGAGCGGTGGTCCCCGTACGGGCGGACCAGCAGGGTCACCGACTGCAGCGAGGCAGCCACGGCGGGCGGCCACCCGCCTTCGACCGCGAGGCATACAAGCTGCGCAACACGGTCGAACGGTGCATCAACCGCTTGAAGCAGTGGCGCGGCATCGCCACGCGCTATGAGAAGACCGCGGCCATCTACCTGGCCGGACTTCACCGAATCTTCCTCTGGTCCGCAAGAGGAAGCCCGTCGCTACGACGAGGGTGCCTCTTCCAGGCATGACCGCAGTTGTTCCTTCAGGAATGGTACGGATGCGGCGTCGTACGACATGGCCACGACGAGCCTGCCGAGTTCGATGCCCTCGGGCTTCTGCGTGTAGGACCACCGCTGCCCGGCCCGCAGCAGGGTCTTGAAGAGCAGCAGCCGTCCGGAGGCATCGTCCGGCAGTGCATCGTCCGCAGACTCGATGATCAGTACGTGGTGGTCGGCAGACAGCCAACTCAGATCGCCCAGACAGTCGGAGAGGGCGTTCCAGTTCCAGCCGAAGTAGTCGGGCAGCCGCAGTCGCTCGTAAAACTGCTGGAAGACGGCGTCCGTGTCACGCATCTCGCGGCCGTCGAGACGCGCCACGTACGTCCTACCGGTCACCGGAAGCAGCAGATCGACAGGCAGGGAGCCTTGCTCCGGGACTACGTGCAACCAGGGCGCGATGTGCACCGCCACCCTCCCTCCCGTCATTGAGGCCGTCGACCGCCGTCGGCCCCGGCAGCAGAGCTGCGAAGTCTAGATCTAAACGAAAGGGCCTACGCGTCCACCCGCGGCCTCGGCCACCAGCAGCCAGTACACGCCCGAGCCCGACTCGAGCCCTATTGCACGGCGCCGCGCGTCGTCCCAGGTCGCGGGCGTGACCCTGCGTTCGTCGGCCCGGCCGAAGCACCACGGAAGGGTTCTGGCCTCCCGTGCCCAGTACTCAGCGTCGACCAGGACAGCCACCGTGGCGGCCGCCGTCCGCCGACGCGGGATCCAACTGCCACGGGCCGGTCACCGCTGCACGTAGACATAGTTCCCCTGCCCCCGGCCCACGGTGCCGAGCGCTGGGGCGACGATCTGGAAGGTCACCGAGCCGACGTACGTGCCCGCCGCGATGATCTTCTTCGGGTCGTCGGGCACCGGCGTGTAGTACGTCACCTGCTGCCCGTTGGTCGGCACGGTCTGGGTCTGGTCGGAGGTGGCGGCGGCGCCCGGCGGCCCCTGCGCCGGATGGCCGGGCGAGCCACCGGGGACGTAGCCCAGGGTGCCCCAGACCCGCAGGTTGACCTCGGGCACATTGCCGTTGGTCGTACAGCTCATCCGCGCCTTGAAGATGACGCTGCCCGCGCCGTTGGAGAAGTGCGGGTTGTCGATCTGGGTGGTGCACACGGCGACGTCGTCGACCGAAGCAGGTGCGGCCGCCCGTGACGAGGCCGAGGCAGTGCCGAAGGCGGTCGACAAGGCCAGCAGCGTGGCGGCGGCCGTGAGGACGACACGGCGCCGCACACCATCGGAGGCGTTGGGCATGGGATCTCCTTCCACACAGAGCAAGGCCCGGAACGCAGGAAGTCAGCCGCAGTTCGCGTTGATGTGGTTGGACTCGTGAAACTCGTAACTTCCATCGGCGTGCTGCGAGTTGATGTATGTGCGGAAGCCGTGGATGCCAGTGCCCGCGCAGTCATAGGTGATGGTCTGCGCATGCTGCCCGGTGAAGTTCACGGTGGCCATGTCCTCCCAGCCATACCAACGCGAGCGCTGGATCACGAGCGTCGCCCCGCCACCGCACGGCGCGATGATGGCACCGGAGCCGGAGATGGTGTTGCCGTCCTGGAAGGTAGGGCCGATCGAGGTGCAGGTGAGGTTGGCCCCAACGGGCCGGCTCGGACCGGCTCCGGTAGTGAGCAGGGCGCTTGCGGCGAGCACGGACAGCGCGGCAGCCAGGCGTACACCACGGCGCCTACGGATCCGCGGCCGCCCTGAGCCGTACTGCCCAGCGCGGAAACTGCTCATGTTGTCGGTCATGTCAATCGCTGGTCCCTTCCAGTCCGTTGGGGCCGGCTGCCACGCACTGGGCCGAGCAATGCAACGATGCGTCGCGAATCCAGAGCAGGCGGTAACGTCGCCACCACGGCGCGCGGAGATCACCGGGGGCATACGCGCCACGCTGCGCGCCGCCGACCGCTGCTGCGGCGAGCGCGGACAGCCCGCAGCGCATCCGAGGCGTCGGGTCCGGGGCCGACGCCATCCCACCGTCGGCGGCAGGGCAACTGGACCGGAAAGTCGCCGAAGGTGCCAACAAGAATCGGCCTTCTGGTCCAGGCAGAGCGCTCAGATCCACCGGGCAGCCCGTTCAGCTCACCGTCCTACTAGCAGGCGTTGAGCACGTAGGGCCGTAGCGGCGCAGGATTCGGTGTCGCCCGCCAAGACGCGCAGGAGGGCGGCCCATGACCGGCCACCCGGCGCTCTTCCTCGACCGCGACGGCACGCTGACCGAGCCTCGCCACTACCCCAGCCGTCCGGAGGATCTGGCCCCTGGGTCCGGCATCGCAGAGCCACTGTGCCGTCTCCAGTGATTCAGCCGGCTTCATCGGTGTGCCGCCATGCGATGACGTCCGTGCTCCGGTGACGAAGGCCGTGGGGGTGACAGTGGGCGGCGGCCGTGCCTGTACGGGGAAACCAGCTGTGACGTGACATCGGTTCCGCACGACCAACCCCCAGCCAGGAGTAACCGTGAAGAACACCATCACCACCACAGCGATGCAGTGTTCCGCCGTGCTCGCCGCCGGCGGGTTCCTGACCACCGGCTGCGGCTCGCCCAGCGACAGCGGCTCCGGGCAGGCGGGGACGACGTCGTTCGAGGGGCGCGGGCCCATCACTCTCGCCGCCGGCAGGGACTCCACCGGCGCGACGCAAGCCGCGGTCGACCGCTGGAACAAGTTGCACCCGAAGGAGAAGGTCACCTACATCCGGTTGCCGGCGGACGCGGACTCGCAGCGTCAGCAGATGATCCAGAACGCGGAGATGAAGTCCGACGCCTATACGGTGCTCTCTCTCGACGTGGTGTGGACCTCGGAGTTCGCAGCCCATCGGTGGGTCGACAGGCTGCCCGAGGAGCGATTCCCGCTGGGCCAGATGGTGGGGCCGGTGGTGGAGACGGCCAGGTACCGAGGCGGCCTGTACGCGGTCCCGGCCGGCGTGGGTGGCGCTCTGCTGTACTACCGGACCGACCTGCTGAAGAAGGCCGGCATCGACGGGCCGCCGACGACCTGGGCCCGGATGAAGGCCGACTGCGCGAAGGTGAACAAGCTGATCGAGGCCAAGGGCATGTCGTGCTACGCCGGGCAGTTCCAGAAGTACGAGGGCCTGACGGTGAACTTCTCCGAGGCCGTGAACTCGGCGGGCGGTATCGTCATCGACGCGAGCGGCAGGCCGGATGTCGACACTCCGGCGGCGAGGAAGGGCCTGGACTTCCTCGTCGGCTCTTTCAGGGACGGCACGATCCCCAAGGAGGCCGTCACCTATCAGGAGCAGGAGAGCCGTCTGGCGTTCGAGGGCGGCAAGCTGGTCTTCCTGCGCAACTGGTCGTACATGAATTCCCTGGCCGCGAAGAGCGGGATCGCGGGCAAGTTCGCGACCGCGCAGCTGCCCGGCCTGAACGGGCCCGGCTCCTCCAGCCTGGGCGGCCACAACCTCGCCGTGTCCGCCTACGCCAGGAACAAGGCCACGGCGCTGGACTTCATCAGGTTCTACACGAACCAGAGGAATTCCACCGCGTTCCTCGAGCAGGCCGCCTTCGGCCCGCCCTACACCGCCCTCTACGACGACAAGACGCTGATCAGGCAGTACCCGTTCCTACCCGTCCTCAAGCAGTCCGTCCTGCACGCCGTGCCGCGCCCGCAGGTCGTGCAGTACGGCGATGTGACCGCGGCGATCCAGCAGCAGGCGTACGCCGCCCTGACCCGGACCAAGACCAGCGCGCAGGCGCTGAGGGACCTGCAGAGCACGCTGCTGAAGGCCGTGGATCAGTGAGGAGCGGTGCCATGACGAAGACCGAGATCCCGCCCGGGCCTGCCGCCGTGAGCCCGCGCTCCCAGCGGGTGAGACGACGGCGGGGTGCGCGCAAGCCTGCCAGGGCCGCCGCGGGCTCGGGACGGATGGCGGCCCTGCTGGTGTCCCCGACCCTGCTGGTGCTGACCGTCGTCGTGCTCTGCCCGACCCTCATGGCCCTGAAGGAGTCCCTGTACGGGCCGCAGCGTCTGGACCCGGCGACCGGCTTCATCAGCGACACCGAGCCGTTCGTCGGGCTGGAGAACTACGCCGACATCTTCGGTGCCGCCGGAGACCGGTTCTGGAACGCCTTCTGGAACACCACCTTCTTCACCGTCGTCACGGTCGCACTGGAGACGGTGATCGGTGTGGCCATGGCCTTGATCATGCACAAGGCTTTCCGTGGCCGCGCCCTGGTACGGGCCGGCTTCCTCGTGCCCTGGGCGGCGCCCACCGCCATCTCCGGCCTGCTGTGGCGGTGGATCTTCAACAGCGACGGCATCGCCAACGCCCTGATCGGCCGTCAGATCCTGTGGACCACCGAGGGCTTCCAGGCCAAGGTCGCGGTCGTGGTCGCGGAGGTGTGGAAGACCGCTCCCTTCATCGGACTGCTGGTCCTCGCCGGCCTGCAGGTGATCCCGAAGGACGTCTACGAGGCCGCCCGTATTGACGGGGCGAGCCCGCTGCGCCAGTTCTGGCAGATCACCCTGCCGCTGGTGAAACCCACGCTGCTGGTGGCGGTGCTGTTCCGCTGCATGGACGCGCTGCGCATGTTCGACCTGCCCTACATCCTCATCGGCGCCCAGAAGAACTCGGTGGAAACCCTGTCCATGCTCGTGCAGAACGAGGCGTCCAACGTCCGCCTCGGACCGGCCTCCGCCTATGCGGTGCTCCTCTTCCTCTACGTCCTTCTCGTCGCGTTGGCCTTCGTACGGCTGCTCGGCGCGGACCTCGTCGGTGACGACAGTGCGGGCGCGCCCGGGCGCAAGCCTCGGAGGCTGAGGTTCTCCCGCCGTAATGAGGTGACGGCATGACGAACTCGGCGCAGTGGCGCCAGTGGCGGCCTTACGTGGGTGTCCTCGTGGTGATGGCCTACTGCCTGGCCCCGTTCTACTGGATGCTGGTCTCCAGCCTGCGCCGCACCACGGACATCTTCGACACCTCGCCGCTGCCCTCCCCGGTGTCCTACGAGAACTACCGGGCCGTACTCGATCCCGCGCAGGGCTTCGGGCGGGCGCTCCTCAACAGCCTGATCGTCGCCGGTGTCACCACGGTCCTGGCACTGCTGCTGGCCACGTTCACCGCCTACGCGATGGCCCGGCTGGAGTTCCGGTTCAAGCGGCTGATCCTGACTCTCATCATCGCGACCTCGATGTTCCCGGTCGTCTCGATCGTGGTCCCGCTGCTGAAGGTGTTCACCGACATCGGCTGGATCAACAGCTACCAGGCCATGATCGTGCCGAGCATGTCCTTCGCGCTGCCCCTGGCGGTGTGGAACCTGACCACGTTCTTCCGGCGGATGCCCGACGAACTGGAACACGCCGCCATGGTCGACGGCTGCACCCGCGGCCAGGCGTTCCGCAAGGTCATCATCCCGCTCGCCGCGCCAGGCATCTTCACCACCGCGATCATCACCTTCATCGCCGCTTGGCACGAGTTCCTCATCGCCCTGTCGATGGTCAACAAGCCCAGCATGCAGACCGCACCGGTCGCCATCTCCAAGTTCACCGGCGCCACGACGTACGAGACCCCGTTCGGCAGCCAGATGGCCGCCGGCGTCCTCGTCACGATCCCACTGGTGGTCATGGTCCTGCTCTTCCAGCGCCGCATCATCGCCGGACTGACTGCCGGTGCCGCCAAGTAGCCACGACCTCCCCCGCTCCCGTGGCTCCTCGCGGCACTGCTGCCCGGCCAGTACAGCGCGTCTGGATGCAACCTGCGCAGGCTTGGGGGAAGAGCCAGGTACCAGGCCCCCGTACGGCGACTTCGCAAGCACGCGCTTCGCCTGCCGGGGCGGCGAGCAGGTGGACGCTCTGGGGCACCCTGACCATGCACGGCGTGTGCCGCTTGGGGCCAGCAGACGTGGAGGCCGTGTCGGCGTCCACTTCGACGTGGACTCGGGCCTTGACCTGCGGGTTGCGTGCCAGCCCGTAATGGGCTCAGCCGAGCGCGGCGCCGGCGCACGTCCACCGGGCGAACTGATCGTCAGCGTTTGGCTTGGGGCTCCCCTGTGATCCAGTCCCAATCAGTGATCGTGGTGCGCATCAGCCGGGCGGTGGTCGACAGGTGGTTGTCGGCGCCCCAATAGAGGGTGACCGCACGACGGCAGTCAGGGCTGTCGACGGGGATCCAGGCGATGGGGGCCTGCGTGACGCTGCGGCGGGCGAAGGCGGGGACGAGACCGATACCCAGTCCCGCGCTGATCAGGTCGGCGATGGCGCTGTGTTCGTCGCTTTCGCAGACGATCTTCGGGGTGAGGTCTCGTGCGGCGAAGAGCCGGTCGAGCAGCCGGCGTACCCAATGCCCCTCGCGGGCGGTGACGAAGGGCTGGTCGGCGAGTTCCTCGACGGTCACAGACGTACGGCCCGCCAGCGGATGATCGAGTGGCGTGCCCACCCCCACCGCCTCATCGAACAGCCGCACCGACTCCAGGCCCTCGGCATGGATCGACTGCGAGGCGACGCAAAGATCGACCTCCTGGGCGCGCAGGCGGCGGGCCATGTCCTCGGGCGGCGACCAGTGGAGCTCGATCTCGACGGCGGGATGCGCGCGCTTGTAGGCCGCCAGCGGCCCGGTGAGGGTGAGGAAGGTTTCCGACGCCAGTCTCACGCTGCCCAGGCCCTCGCCGGTGGCCTCGGTGACGGCGCGCCGTCCCGCCTCGAGTTCGCCGAGGGCACGTTCGACGTGATCGCGGAACAGCTTTCCGCTGTCGTTCAGCCGGAGGCGGCCGCCCCGATCGAACAGCGGCACGCCCAGTTCGCTCTCCAGCCGCGCGATGGTCCGGCTCAGCGACGGCTGGGCGATGTGAAGCTCCTCGGCAGCCCGGCTGAGGTGCTCCAGGCGCGCCACCACCAGGAACTGCTTGAGGGGGTTCAGCTCCATCATGCCTCCGGATACATAACTCCATAGCAATATTCATCTTAGACAAGATAACACCCAAGCCATAGCGTCGAGTTCAGGAGAAGCAGGGATTCCACCGCGAAGGGACAGGTTGGGGCAGCAATGACTACGCAACACGAGGTAGACGAAGCCAAGATCCGCCAGCACATCGACAAAATCGCCGAAGGACTCCAAGGCAAAGATCTCGAGGGCCTGAAGCGGCTTTATGCAACGGACATCGTGTCCTTCGACATCCAGCCACCACTTCAGCATGTGGGGATCGAGGCGAAACTCAAGAACTGGGCGCCCGTGTTCACGTCCTTCGAGAGTGTGACTTATGAGGTTCGCGACCTGGCCCTCACCGTGGGCGACGAAGTGGCCTTCGGGCACGCGTTCGCTCGTCTCAGCGGCACGCTCAAGAACGGGACGGCGGCAAACGGTATGTGGGTCAGGGTCACGTACTGCCTCCGGAAGATTGACGGCACTTGGTTGATCGTGCACGACCAGGTCTCGGTCCCGCTCGACGTCTTGAGCGGCACAGGAGTCGTCGACCTCGAGCCCTGATCCCACCGACTCCACCGACCCCACCAACCCCGCCGCGTCGCCGCGACACCACGTCCACGGAGCACATCACCCAGTGCACTCGGCGGCAGCCAACAGTGTCCGTCACCTCGTGATCAGCAAGGCGCATGGCGGTTCACCTTCTACGACGTCACGATCGTCATGAGCGAAGACCTACTGGGCTCGTCGATCGCCGTGACGATCGGCCTTGCGCCCATCAACACCGGCAGCGAGATGCGTGACAACCACCGGCATCGGCCGGGCCGACGACGGTTGGGCCATCGGACGGGGAGCTGACGTTGCACGGCGCCACACGGCAGGTACCGCTCGCCGTCGAGGTCATCGGGCTCGGCTCGGGCCAGTGAGGTGGACAGCGGGCCGGCTTCTCCGCGACCGCATAGATCGACCGGCGCGGCTTCGGGATTGACATCAGCACCCCGCTGGACACCGGCTACTCGCGGTCGGCGACAACGTGTCATCAGCCTCGAGATCCAGGCCGTTTGCCAGAAGTGACCCGGACGGGCAGCCCGCACGGCCGCCATCCACCGATCGTGCGGGGTCCCGATTCCGCGGTTTGACCCAGCGGGACCGGGATCCGCAGCTCTGGTCCAGCGCTCTCGCCGAGATTCATGCGGTGTATCCGTCCCCTTCGGTTCGGCGAAAACACGCGGCGCCGCCCAGAACACCGGCCGATCCGCGCAGCAGCACGGCCTCATCCGACACGACCCGAGAGGTCCCCTGAGATGGCAATTTCCGAGTTCTCCCCTGTCAGGCACAGGTTCGTCGAAGTCGACGGCGTACAGGTCTCCTACGGCCAGTGAGGAGGGCGACTCATGGTCACAATCAAAAGATTCCGTCGGGCCGTGTCGGCCCGAGCCGATGCTGCGCATCGGAAGCGGTCCTCTGCGTGGGTATTGCGGGCGGTCGTCAGCGCGCACACGGTCGCGATCTTCGGTCAACCCGTGTTCGCCGGCGTCTATCTGAGCGGTGACTACGACGCCCTGCGCTGGCACGCGGCCGGCGCCAACGTCGTCACCTCCATCGGCTACGTGCAGTTGATTGCGGCGATCGTGCTCTGGGTCCGGCTGCGCCAGGTCTGGCCGTTCGCCGCCACGCTGGCGTTGGTGGCGGCCGAGACGGTGCAGTACTTCGCCGGTATGGACGGAGCCCTGTGGCTGCACCTCCCCCTGGGCGTGCTGACCATCGTCGCGCTCGCCGTGCTGTTCATCGCCGTGTGGCGGGAGCCCTTCCTGCGGCCGTCCCCACACACGGCGTCGCCCCTGCACAAGGAGAACGTCAATGTCCGAAACCCGTGAAATCGGCAGGCGCCAGGTCCTTGGCATCGGCGGAGCGCTCGGGCTGACGGCGGTCACCGGACTGGCGACCGCGGCGCGCCTGGCGCGCCGCCCGGCGTTCACCGGCGAGCAGCTGCGCAGCGGTGTGCCGCTGCCGCCCGCGTTCCAGGTGCCGTTGCCGCTGCCGTCCGTCCTGAAGCCGGTCAGAACCTCGGGCGGCGTCGACCGCTACAAGATCACCCAGCGTGAGGCGCCCCTGGAAATCCTGCCCGGCGTCAAAACGCCTATGTGGACCTACGGTGGGACATTCCCAGGCCCGCTCATCGAGGCCCGCCGCGGCCGCCCGGTCACCGTGACGCATCACAACGAGCTGCCCGTGCCGACCGTCGTGCACCTGCACGGCGGACGGACCCCGGCCGCCTCCGACGGCTACCCGACCGACCTCGTCCTGCCGAAGAACTGGCAGGCCCCCTCCACCCACACGGTCCACGGGACCCACGGCATGAGCGGCATGGACGGCATGCACGGGATGCACGATCCCAAGGCCGTAGTGACCAGACTGACGCGGGAGTACACGTTCCCGATGGACCAGCGGCCGACGCTGCTCTGGTACCACGACCACCGGATGGACTTCACTGCCCCCGCAATCTGGCGCGGCCTCGCCGGGCTGCACATCATCCGCGACGACGCCGAGGATTCGCTCGGTCTGCCCTCCGGGCCGCGCGAACTGCCGCTCATGATCGCCGACCGCGCGTTCGACGACCACGGCAACCTGCACTACCCCTCCCTCGACCCGACCCTGCGCAAACAACCAGGTGTCGAGGAGGCCTACCTCGCCGGAGTCCTCGGCGATGTGATCCTGGTCAACGGCGCCCCGTGGCCCGTGCACGAGATCGACGCCGCCCGCTACCGACTGCGCATCCTGAACGCCTCCAACGCCCGCCACTACGACCTCGAAGCAGTCACCGACGACGGACGCCGCCTTGACCTCGTCCAGGTCGGCGCCGACCAGGGCCTGCTCGCCGCGCCGGTCACCCACCGCTCCCTGCCGATCGCCCCGGCCGAACGCTACGACGTGATCGTCGACTTCGCGGGAGTCCCGGTCGGCGGCCGCGTCAGGATCGCCAACCGGCTGGGCTCCGGACGCACCCGCGACGTAATGGCCTTCAAGGTCGCGCGCAAGGCCACCGACCACACCCGCATCCCCCGCGACCTCTCCCACGACCTGCCGACCTGGCGCCGGTCGGACGCCACGCGCATACGCGCCTTCTCCTTCCGCGCCGGGCGCATGCACGGCGGCCACGGATGGCTGATCGGCGGGCTCCCGTTCGACCCCGCCCGTTCCGACGTCACCACCCGGCTCGGCGACGTCGAGGTGTGGCGGCTGATCGCGGACGTCCACCACCCCGTCCACCTTCACCTGGTCGGGTTCCGGGTGCTGTCGCGCAGCGGAAGGAAGCCACTCCCCCACGACGCGGGCCTCAAGGACACCATCTCGCTCCGCCCGGGCGAATCGGCGGAGATCATCACCCGCTTCGACGGCTACCGCGGCCGCTACCTCTTCCACTGCCACAACGCCGAACACGAAGACATGGGAATGATGGCCAACCTCGAGATCATCTGACCCCTAGCCGGCGATGATCCCGCCACTGGCACATGTGCGGCGTCGCCACAGCGGACACCCTCCCCGGCCTCAGTCCCGGCAGCCGCGAAGCCATCGCCTGAATTGACTTGCGGAATTCGCACTGGATGAGCATGCCGGTCAGCCTGTGGGCAGGCCGATATGGTCGCGTTCGAGCACGGAGCGGAGTTCCGAGAGGATCTGTACGGCGGCCAGTTCTGAGGGGCCGCCGAGGGCGTCTGCGGCTACTGCGCGACGGGTCCTCTCCTGAAAGGCTCCAGGGCATGCCAGAGATCAGCGGGATTGGAGCAGTCAACGTCGAGTACAGCCACTTCTCCGTAGGCGAGCATCGGGAACGAGGCTTCGAGCGCAGGGAGAGCAAGCCGGACTTCCAGACCGACGAACCGGTCATCACCGTTCCAGGCCAGCTCGTCGTGACGTCGCGGCTTCAGCAGCACACTGCGCCGGTCGTCTTGGCCGTCAACGACCAACTGGACGAGGCACCGGGGCCGACCTGGGACCTGGTCGCTTCTGTGGACTACCAGCCGGTCTACCAGGGCCGCATGGCAGCGTTTGACACGATGAACGGCCCGGCCCGTCCGGCTCGTGAATCGGTTGAGGTGTTCGGTCGGCAAGCCGAACCGGGTGAGCCGTTTGTTGACTTGGACCCGTCCCGTACCTACCGCGCACAGGTGTGGTCACAGGGCCGGAGCGACTCCCTCGAACGACTCAACGCTGCTACGGAGCACCAGGAATGGGATGTTCCTGAGGGTCTCGAGGCGTATGTGATTGTCTTCGTTCCCTCCGGAACGCAGGAACGCCCGGCTCCCTCCGAGACCGGCAGCCGACGAGAGCGCATGGCCCGTACGAACGGAAAGCCCCCACTGAACATGCGCTGATCCATCTGGCAGGTCCGAGGGCGACCCGAGCCCCCCGGGCGACCGTGGTGGCGTGGGCCGGTGTCAGGTGTGTCGCGCGGTGTCCTTGGTCAGTTCCCGCAGGCGTTGTACGGCCTCCTCTCCCAACTCGCTGTCCTCGGCGAAGCGTCTCAGCCACGTCAAGCCCACTTCGCGGCTTCCGTCCAACCGAGCCAAGCCCCAGGCCGCGCATACGCGCTCGCTGCCGCCGAAGGCGGTATCTTCCACGAAGCGGGACAGCAGAGTTGCTCCCGTCTTCTCGTACTCCTCCATACAGGCCAACTGCCAGGCAGCCAACAGGCGTGCGTCATCATCGATCGCGGTGTCTTCGGAGAAACGGGCAAGCCACGCCGCTCCGGATGCCCTGTGTTCGGGAATCGCGACGAGCGCTCGCGCGGCCGTCAGGCGATCGCCCATGCGACATCCGGTGTCTTCCGTGAAACGGACGAGCCACGCCGCACCGGTCTCGCGGTGCCCCTCGATCCAGGCCAGTGCCTCGGCGGCAGCCACACGTTCGTCGACGTCGAGCCAGTCTTTCCATTGGACCCAGCCGGTCAGCCAGGCGGCGGCGACATCCTGATGTCCTTCCAGCCGGCCCAGGTAGCCCATCGCTTTCACACGTTCCCACACTCGGTTGCCGTCGTCCTGTGCGAATCGGGTCAGCATCTCGGCACCGGCTTCCACGTTCCCGTCCAGATGGGTCAACCACCAGGCCGCGTAAACGGGTGCTTCGAGTGGATCGTAGATACTCGGGTGCTCGATCAGGTGGCGTAGGCGGCGGATGAGGGGTTCCACGGGAAGCTTGGTCTTCAGGCCCGCCACCAGCGTCATGAGCACGCTCAGGGTCTTCATCTCTCCGTGCTCCGCCAAGGCACCCACGCGCCGAGTGGCCTCGGTCGCGATGGAGTCATCGGCACTGAGGAGTCCGTCGAGAAGGAACCCCAGGTAGGAGACGGGAAGATCGGGTGGTTTCGGGGGGCTGTCCATGGCCTCATCGGGAAACAGCTCGTGGAGCAACTGGGCACGCGCCGTCTCGTGACGTGTCGCGTAGCGTGCGGCGTGGTATTCGAGAAACGTTCGGTGCGGGAAGCCGAGGCCCCCGGCGCGGTGGACAAGCAGGCCGGTGTGCAGGAACAGGTCCTCCAAGAACGCCTCCCAGCGCTCCGGACGGACCTTCCCGGGACGGCGTACGGCTTCGTGTGCGGCCAGTGCCTGAGGTACGGAGGACTCGCGACCTGTGAACCACCCGTGGGCCACGTACTCGATCAGCTCGGGCAGCTGTACGTGTACCTGTCGCGCGGCGGCGTCCGCTTCCTCGCGTGCTCGCGCACTCTGCACGCTCTCGACCAGGCGCGCAATCGATGCCTCATGGCTGTCCGCGACACGTTTGCTCTCGTTGTTCTCGTAGAGCAGGTCGGTGAACGCCTCGTAAGCCGCGGTACGGCCGTCGGGCAACGTGCGCTCGGGGTCGATGACGTACAGCTGGCAGAGCATGAAGGCCATGAGCGGGGTGCGGGCCAACTCTTCCATACCGATGGTGCGCAGCTCCCGCGTGAACTGGCGAGCGCGACGGGCCGCCTCCGGCGACGACCACCGCGCGCCGAAGTATTGTTCGGCATAGTTGTTCAGGTCGTCGGGAGTGAAGGGCTGCAGTTCGTAGTGCGGCACTTGGCGGTCGAGAACGCTGAGTTCGTTCTCGGCCAAGGGACGGGTCGCGATGACGCACCGGTAGACCGATGGGTGGCTCGTAACAGCGTTGGCCAGCTTCTCCAGCACTGTGCGACGCTCAGCGGCAGTGGCGAGTTCGTCGAGATCGTCGACCAGCAGCTGCCAGTGCGCTCCCGGCCACGGCGGTTCCGGGGGGCCTTCCGGGAATCCCGGACACCGCCCGTACCCCCTGAGCTTTCTGGTGGCGTCCGCAACTGCTTCCGCCACCTGGGTTTCCTCCCCGGCGAGTGTGCGTGCGCTCACCCAGACGGGGACTGCCGGCTCTTCGTCCTCGGCAGTCTCCACTCCGTCGAGCAAGGCGGCGGCAGCGTCACGCAGCCGCATGCGCAGAGTCGTGGATTTGCCGCCCCCCGGGCCGGCGATGAGGACGCACATGCGATCGGCTCTGCGGAAGATGGTCTCGACGCGTTCCGCCGGCGCGCCTGCGCGAGGGGGGCGCCGCGCAGCGGCGGCGTCATCGCCTCGGGACACAGCCTGGTCCCGGGATACCCGGCTGCTTCGCTGGTGTACGAACACCTTGACCAGTGACGGCGGCGCGCTCGGGCCGAGAACGTTTTGGTACGGATGCTGCTCGCCGGCCTTGCGGGCGGCTTGAAGGTAGTCGCGCATCGTGGCCTCCGCCGCGCCTGCCACGCCTTGGGCCGTCAGCTCGTCCACTACGGTCGCTGTGCCGGGGTGGCCGTGCCGGCTCACCAAGTTGGCAAAGTCCGGCAGGCGTACTGCCTCGTGGACGGGGGTCGCTTGCAAGCGGCGCCAGCCCATCGTCCGGTTGTCTTCGGCAACGACACCGACAAGCCGGCCGTGGCAGAAGATCGCCGAGCCCGACGCACCCGCCCACGGGCGCTCTGAGCCGGCGTGCGGCGCAGGCCAGACAGGGCAGTCCAGCACCCAGCCCGCAGAAGTCGTGGAGACCGCCGGCAGGGCTCCGCGCAGGTACTCACACTGAGCCTCGGTTCCATCGCTTCCGGCGGCGAAAGCGGGAAAGCCCGCTCCTTCGAACGGGAGGGGGGCCACACCACCTGGCCGTCCCCACCGTATCGGTGGCCCATCAGTCGGCACCGGTTCTTCAAGCCACAGCAGGGCCACATCCAAGGCGCTGTCGGACGGGGCGCCGTGCCGGGGATCCGGCCAGCACACCCGTGCCGCCACCTCGACCGGTCCGGCCCCGTAATGCGCGTGGCCCACCCTTGCCACCGCCTTGCGGGCCCAGCGGCCCTCGCGCAGGACGACATGCAGCGCCGTCAGGACGAGTCGTGGCCCCACCAGGTATCCGGAGCCGGAACCATTCGGGTCACCGGTCCGGACCAGGACCAGTCGCTGCGGATCCATCTCACTCCTCCCACGGCTGCGGGGGCCCGCCCTGCACAGTGGCTCCCGCACCGTCATCCGACCGCGGGACGTCGTGCGACTGCCGCGGCGACCCGTCGTCCGGCGTGTCCAGTCCGCCGGTGGAACGACTGATTCTGGCCGTGGCACCGCCCAGTGCCTCATCGCGCACCTGCAATGTCAGCGTCAGTATCTGCCGTCGTGTACGGCCGAGCACACCACCGGCCTCGGCACCGGCCTTGGCGCCCAAAGCCTTTACTTCGACCTTCGCTTTGCCGTTGCCTTCCTGGCGGAACTCCAGCTCCAGTGACAGCTCGGCCTTCTCCACCTCGAACCGGAGCTGCTGGTGAGCGCCTTCCGCCTGCGCGGCGTACAACTCGCGCCGCAACTCGGCCAGCGCCTCGGAAAGGGAAATTCCCATGCTGCTTGCTTCCCCCCAACGGTCGCCCCACCCGGAGCGCCCCTAGTGACGTTCGCTCTGATTTCTGATTACTGCCAGCCGCGCTTGACCTCGACGCTGTTGGAGACCTTGTCCGCACCTGCCGGTAGGCTCCATGCGCAGTTGTCGTGCAGGTTGGTCAGCAGCTTCTGCTCCTGGTCGTCGTTGACTCTGAGGTAGTACAGCGTCCGTGTGGACCCGACCTGCGAGTTGTGCACGTCCCGCTCAAAGGTGTACGTCCTCTTTTCCGCTTCGGGGCCGATGGGATCACGCGGGCAGTAGATGGGTGTTCTGTGCCCTTCACACCGACGTTGTCCATCTCGCTGATGAGGTAGTACTTCGTGCCCGTCGGCGGCGGGCACATGAGCTTGGCCGTTGTCTCGAACGTGCCGCCCACTTGACTGGGAGCGTCAAGCTGAACAGCGGGGAACGCACAACTCTGTACTGACTGCGGCTTGTCGTCCGACTTGTGCATGCCGAACCAGCCGTTGATGAACGCGGTGCCGACCGTGCCGGCAACGGTGATGATCGCTGCACCGACCGTGGCATTGAGCCGCCATCCCATGACTGACTCTCCCCCCATACCTTACTGATTATGCTGAACGCGTGCACGCGCCGTGAAGGTCGTATGGTTCCCGAAATCGGAAGAACTTCTGAAAACGCCCGCAAATGACTGGTATAGATGCCTTCGTGCACATGTGGCTCCGCACCGCGGCACCAACCAGTTCGATGAGCCGGAAGGTCTGCCCGTGCCGCGCCTTGACGTGGTGACTGAGGTAGACAGGGTCGATGGGCAGGCAGCGCCCGCCGACGCCCGGGCCGGGCAGGAACTTGGTGAAGCCGAACGGCTTGGTCGCCGCCAACTCCAGGGTGTGCCACACATCGACGCCCAGCGTGTGGGCCATGCGCGACAGCTCGTTGACCAGGGCGATGTTGACGTGCCGGTACGTGTTCTCGAACACCTTGGCCAGCTCTGCCTCTTCCAGACCGGAGGCCGGGACGGTGATGTCGGTGACCGAGTCGTAGAAGGATTCACGCGTTGCAGGCATGCGTCGGTGAGACCCGCGACGATCTTGGGCGTGTTCTCCAGGCGCCAGTCGGCGTTGCCGGGATCGATGCGCTCGGGACTGAACCCGACATGGAAGTCCCGCCCCGCGATGAGGCCCGAACCCTCCTCCTGCAAGGGTATGAGCACGTCGCGGGTGGTGCCGGGGTACGTGGTGGACTCAAGCACCACCATGGCCGCCGGCTCGAGCCACATGGCCAGCGTTCGCCCGGCCTCACGCACACAGGTGAGGTCTGGGGCTCTGTCGGTCAGTGGTGTCGGCACGGTGATGACCGCGATGTCGAAGCCCTTGAGGTCCTTCGGATCCGAGCTGGGCCCGTAGGCGCCCGAACGCAGCACGCCCTGAAGGCGGATGGATGGGATGTCCTCGACGTACGACGTGCCGGAAGCCAGCTTGTCGCAACGCTCCCTGTCCGGTTCGTAGCCGGTCACGGTGTGTCCGGCTTCGGCGGCACCGAGGGCTAAGGGCAGGCCGACATAGCCCTGCCCGAGCACGCAGACGTGCATGGTGTTTCCTCCCTTTGAGCCGGCCTGCGAACGAGCGCAGACCGGAAAACGGCGCCCCTGAAGTGCGGCTTCCTGTTCCTGAAGCAGGCAACCGCGGCGTCGGGTACTGCATGAAGCGCGGCGTGTCAGCGGGCCCCGCCGAAGCCCCCGTCAGGCTGCAGCGGACGCTGATGGTGAGCCACCGCCATTTCAACCATCTCAACCGCGCGCCTGAGGGCCTCGCGTCCAGTGCCAGGCACACTCGATGATCTTCACAACTCCCCCCTATGTGTGGACCTCAAGGCTTCAACAAGCCTTCCCGGTGCGGAATGCTCTTTACCGAGCCGATACCCATGAATCACCTCTGAGGTCTCGGAAACTGGCAATTGTCGAGCAAGTTGCCTTCAAACCAGCCCAGTTGGGATGCGCGCACTAGCATTGTCCACGCTTCGAAGCCCCCCGGCGCCTACACATGACCTACGATCCATGGGTGCGACCCAGTCACGGGTTCCGCTAATAGATCTTCACAATTCCCGCCCGTTCGTGCTTCGTCAAGGTTTAAATATCCGTCCCCCAAACGGAAGCGTTGCTGCCGTATTGCGACCTGCCGACTGAAGCGCGGCGAGTGGACATGCGCCGGTGCGCGCGCCCCTGTACCACCGCCCTGTGGTGACTGTCGCGGAGTCCGTGTGGGTGGCGGTGTCCTCGGCGCGGAAGATCACGCGGACCATCTTGCCGGTCAGGTTCAGCTCGGTCATGCCGGTCCTGCGGATGTACGGCTGCTTGTCGTCACCTTTTGTGGTCCCCCGCACCGACTGGCTGCCACGTACGAATACCGAGGTGTCATCGAGGTCGACAGACGCGGTGCCGCCTCCAGCAGCTGTCCAGCCGTGCCCGGGCTGGAACTGCTGCGACCCCGTAGCCCGCCGGTACCGCGGGCGACGGCTGACCGGTGCGTAGGTCGGCGGGGTTGCGAGATCACTCAAGGCCTTGGCCCCGCGAGGTATAGAGGCGTCGCCCAGCCGCGCTCCGCCGACCGCGACCATGCCGAAGGCTCCGGCACGACGCAGCGCAGACCGACGGCTGAACGGATGTGCGGTCATGGCACACCTCCCTTGTGTTCATCGTGGCCTCCCGACGATGTCTGATCGGGTTCCTTCTCGTCGTACTCTTCCCCCGCGTACTCGCTCACCCGGACCGGGGCGCCCTCCACCAAGGCCGGATTCACCGATCTGTCGTTCGCCGTGTACGACAATGCCGGCGACCCGGTGACGTACCGGCTGCAGGCCGTGGAGCTGGTCCCTGACACCTCGTCCGTGTTCCCCAAGGGCCTCGTCTCCCTGACCTTCGACGACTCCCACGCCTCCCTGCACGATCTGGCGCGGCCGGTGATGGACGCCTACGGATTCCCTGGGACGAACTACAACATCGCAGATGCCATCGGTGCCGACGGCTGCCTGACGATCGGCAAGGTGCGGTCGCTGCAGGACCGCTCGGGCTGGGAAATGGCCGGGCACGCGTGCGCGACGAGCGCCCATGCCGCGAGTTACGGCAGGCTGACAGCGCAGCAGGTCGACGACGACCTTCGAAGGCTGCGTGAGTGGCTGGTGTCGAACGGCTTCGGCGGCACGACGCTGTCGAAGCTGACGGCCGCCGGAGGCGCACTCGACCGCTGTGCCGTCAACGGTGACTGGCTCATCATCTGCCTGCACCGGGTCGTTGCAGGGCGGCCGAGCAGCAATACCGAAATCAGCCAGAGGGGCCTGGCGGCGCTGGTGAAGGCGGTCTCGGACCGTGGCATCCCGCGTGGCGACGGTCGCGGCGGTGATGGAGTACTACGCATAGCGCGGACCGACTCGAGAGGCTCAGTACCGAAAGCCTCCCAATCCCGGGGGTTTCAGGGGGATAGCTGGAGCGCCGCAGGCACAGGCGGAGGGTTGCCCGGACAGGAGGTGTTGGACGGCGCGGAGCCCGTCGCGGACTTCGGCGGCGGTTGCGGGGTCGCTTGGCGAGGCGCGCAAGGACGAGGGCGTCGAACTCGCCGGGGATGCCGGGACGGGCCCGGCCGGGCGGTGCGGGGGTGTCGCGCAGATGGGCGTTAATCATGCCCACTGATCCGTCGGCGTCGAACGGCGCCCATGATCTTGCTCGACTTCTGCGTGGACTTCATGAACCTGGCGATGCGGGCGGTCACGCGGCTGGGCGGGTCAGCGCGGCCTTGTGGCTGTCGCGGTGCTGAGGGGTGATCCAGATGACCGGGCGTGCTGTCCCTCAGCCTGCTGCTGGGCGGCGTACTCGTCTAAGGGCCACGAGCCGCAGGGCCGCCAGCAGGAAACCGCCTCCAGGACGGTGCGCGGGGTGTCGGGAATCGGCACGCCTCCAGTGCTGGCTCAGCCGGTCAGGCGGATCGGCATGAGGAGGTAGCGCAGCGCAGGGTCGTCGCAGCCCGCGCCACGCAGCACGGCGGGCTTGGTGGCGTTGGTGAAGTGGAACTGGACGGACGCGGTGTTGAGCAAGTTGAGCGCGTCAACCGGGTAGGTGGGGTTGAAGGCGATGCTGAGCTCGCCGCCTTCGAGGCCGACGTCGACGCTGTCGACGACCTGGGCGTCGTCGTTGGTGCCGCCCCTCCAGGACGAGAGTGCCGCCAGCGGAGAAAGTAAGCTTGATCGGGGATTCCTTTCCGGGCGGCAGCCGGCGCCGTATCTGCGCGTGAATCATCACTGTGCATGGCCGCCCCATAAATCAGTCGAAACTCGTTCGGCCGGAAGGCTATCCAGGTCGCGGCAGGTGCAACCGGGCACACTGTGCAGTCCGGCACCGGAACGCCCACTTCACAGTGCAGCCAAGCACTTCACGAGGCCTGCCGCCGAAGTAGGTTCTGCATCACGCGCCCTCGGCGCCCTCCGCCCCACCTGGGCGGAGGCGGCTGAACCCGCTCGTACAGCACGTCCGTCGAGACGCCGCCCAGGGGTGTGTGGACTTGTGTGGGAAACGAGACTCCACCCCGCAAGCACGGCAGCCTGGAGGTGCTGCTTCGCGCAAGGCCGGCCCAATCGGCGAAGTGTCAGGAATACGTCTGCTGTTCGTCGTTCTTCAGCTGACCATGCACAAGCAGGCTCGTAGCGGACGCGCCAACCGGGGGATGTCCAGGCGGTTCCATGAAGGGCCGTGACGCAACAACCGGGAGGCCCGGGCCAAGCCTCCGCACTCAACCCAAGGGGGAAGCATGCCTAGTTGGACGGGACGCATGACCAAGGCCGTCGTCGCCGGCAGCATCGCCGTCGCGGGCGTGGTCACCGGCACCGGCACCGCCCACTCGGACCCCGCGACGGACTGCCGAGCGGGGAGCAACAGCCCCACGGTCAACGTCACCAAGACGATCTCCATCGGCTCCTGCTACTACGTCGAAGGCAACGGCTACACCATCTGGGGCTGGATCCCGTACCAGAACAACTCCGGCAGCGCTGTTACGTACTGTGCGCACGCCATCGATGTTCACAACCCCGGCGGCCCCTGGGCCCACGACTTCGGTTGCGACCACACCACTGCCGACAAGCAGGGGATGGCCTACCCGGGCAGGGCGGAGCCGTACCGAAGCTGGGGCTGGCAGACCTGGGATGCGCCGGCGGGCTCGTACGTGATCTCCGCCGGCTTCTGGTTGAACGGCCACTACCTCGGTGACGTCGAGAGCCCGAAGACCACCATCGGCCGACACTGAGGAGGAAGCACATGCCTGATTGGACGGGTGGCGGCGCCGACAAGGGCGAAGCCAGCACGAACACCGCCGAGGAGACCACCACGGCCACCGAGGCGGACACGACCACCGAGGGCACGGCAGCCGGCGAGGAGCTGGCTGAGCCGGACAGCGAGTGACCAGCGAGCAGGGGCCCAGGCCACCAACGTGGGTGGCCCAGGCCCCTGCTCGTCTCAGCGGGTAGACCGCGCGGCCGGTGCCGGACGGCCGAGCCTCGATCGCGCGCACCGTGGTGCCCTCGATCCGCAGCCGGGCCCACGGTGCGGGACCAGCAGCACCGCTCGGCCCGCGACCTGCGCCACCGGGGGCTCGGCCGCCGCCGCTTCGGTGGCGAGCTGTTCGGCCATCCGGTGCCAGACCCGTTCGGCGACGGCGAGTTCGTCGCGCTCGGCCCTGAGCTGCGCGCATGATCTGCCAGAGGGAACTCAGCCTGTCTTCTGTTTGTACAGTTCGAGATCCCGGTTCACAAACAGATGCACATAGCCGCAGTTCCAGCAGATCAGGCCAGTTGCCGACTCGTTCGCCCAACCCAGGCTCATGAACTCCAGGCCAGAGCTGTTGAGCTTGACCTCACGGTCCCTGAACAGGTCACCCTGACAGAAGTTGCACTTGATCCACACGCCCCCGAGAGCCGCGCGAACAGGCTTCGCCATGCCTCCACCTTTCCTATGAACCGCAGTAGTGGTACGCCCGTCTCGCACACGAACTGTGTGGCGGGCGGCGTGATCAGACCCCACCGCATCAGCCCAGTGACCACCCGATCACGAAGACGGCGATGGCGCGCTCTGGGACTCAGGCGATGCCCGGCTGGCGCTGAGCGTCACGGCGACCGATGAGGAACCAGAGCAGGCTCCCGAGGAACGGGGCCATGAGGGCGAAGACGACCCAGACCAGCTTCATCCCTCCGGTGAGGTCGGACCTGACGATGCCGAGCAGAGCGCCGAAGTACAACGCGAGAGCACCGGCGACCACAGCGGCTCCTGCGCAGGCGATCACAACAGTGCCTGTGGGGGCGAGGGCCATCTGGTGTGCGAGCTGTCCTTGCATCGTTTGTTCCTCCTGGTGATGGGGTGATTCTCGGAGGGCCCGGTCGGGCGTCCTCAGCAGGTGGCAGTCCGGCTGTTCCGGGGTGCCGACTGTGTCCTGGTCAAGCCCCTGTTCATGAGGGGTGCCGTGCGGACCGCAGCAGGTAGACGCCTGCGGCGACCGGGAGCAGCGGGACGGCCAGGAGGACGGCGATGAATGCTCCGAGGCCGAAGTTCAGCGTGCCCGCGGGAAGCACCCACTGCGACACCGCGAACAGCGGTGGCACGAGGGCGGCCGCCGTCGCGATCGCCTTGTCCCGGGTGCACCACTGCGGCGCTCTCCACAGCCACCAGATCGCGCCGATCAGGGCGGGGACGCCCAGGAGTGGTGCGAAGACCGTGAGGGGGCCTGTCACCGCCAGCAGTCCCAGCAGGGCGAGGGTGCGTCCTCGGTTCACTTGGGGGGCGCGGGGCTCGTCGCCGAGTGCGGTGGCCGCGATGGTGCGCGGGTCGCCGAGGCGAGTGAGCACGCTGCGGATCCCGTCGTCGCCGGCTGCGGACTCTTCGGCGAAGGTCACGGCGATGTGCTCCTCCAGGTCGGCCAGCAGCTCGTTGCGGCGTTCTGGGCTGAGTCCAGCCGTTCCACGCGCCACGGCGGCCAGGTAACTCTTCACCAGCGGGTGCTCGGTGATCGTCACGATGGTCTCCTGTCAGTCGGTGATGAAGTGGTCGACCGCGTCACGGAAGTGCGGCCAGATGGCGGTGAACTCCTTCAGCGCCGCATGCCCCGACGACGTCAGCTCGTAGTAGCGCCGCGGAGGCCCGCTGGGGGACTCCTGCCAGCGGGTCTCCACCAGTCCGTCACGGCGAAGCCGCGACAGCAAGGGGTAGATCGTCCCCTGGCTCGTGACCATGACGTTCACCGCGCCGAGGGTTTCGAGCAGCTCCACGCCGTAGCGCGGGCCCTGGCGCAGGATCGCGAGCACGCAGTACTCCAGTACCCCCTTGCGCAGCTGGCTCTCCGCTTTGCCTGCGACGGGGTTACCTGCGATGTCAGGTTCCATGCATTGCACAGTACCTGGTCATCCCTGGAAGCCCAAAGGTGATATTGGTGCACCCGTGATGCGGTCGGATCTCGGCTCATCAGCGCGAGCAGCCCTCGTTCCGGGACATAGAGCCGACGGCACAGTGACCCGTCGGACAGGCGCTAGCAGTATCGGGCCGGTCCGGCTCCCGTGTGTTGAAGCTGGCCCGGCCCGTCGCACCCCACCGTCCGCGCCCGCTGCCGGTGGAGCTCCTCGGGCGGATGCGCACGGGCCGGGTGATGCGCAAACCGATCCCGGTGCCGTGGATCTCACCACTGCAGGGCGGGCGCCCGCCCAGGCGCGGCAAGGAGTTCCGCTTCGCCGAGCCGGGCGCCTGGGGCGAGCCGGACGCGGCCACCGCGCTCGCCACCGACCGGTACGGAACCGCCAGCGCGATGGCCTAGAACCGCATCCACCCCCCTCACCACGCGCTGCGCGTGGATCCACCACACTGGCGAACTTCCCACATCGTCAAAGGAACGCTGATCCGCCCGCAGGTCGACCATCTGCCCGCGAGGACGCCTCACTCCCGGCCTGGCTGTGGTCATCCGCCACCGGCCTGACCTGCGACGGTGTCGACGTGCGCTGGCAGGCGTTCTTGCGGTGGTTCGACCTGGAGCACACGTTCCGCATGATCAAACACATCTCCAGTCGGGCAGTCAGACGCTCGCGCCGTGCGGGTTGATCCGGTGGATGCGGCTGCTGCCGGGCGGACACCTGGAGCCTCTCGGCCTGTCTCTCCTCGGGGGTTCCCTGAGGGAGCTGGGCGAGGAGTCCGGCATCCGGGAAGACGTGGGGCCGGTGTTCCTGTCCCCCGTGCGCATCGACGTCCGCCCCATCCCCGCGAACGACGCCAAGAACGAGGCCGCCGCACACCAGCACTTCGACTTCCAGATCCCGTTCCACCTTCAGCGGGATAGTTCGCATTTTCTGCACAGCCGACTCACAGTAAGTGACCGAAAACCGTCTTCAGGCGCCCTGATCTTCCCCGTACGGTCTTCGACTTGGGCGCGATTCGCACACGCGTTTGAAGCTTCCTACGGGGAAGGACACGATTTTTCGTGCAAAGAACCAGACGGTGGTTGACCGGCCACCGCCTCATATCCCGCGCCGCCGTCGGCGACGCCGGCCGCCGGACCCGAACTGCACGGGAACGCCCTCGCGGCTCCCGGTGGTGGAGGGCGGCCCGTCTCGGGCAAGAACCCGGAGGCCGGCCCGACGTGGAACAAGGTCGGGGGGAAATGGCAGGTGGATCGCACCACCGTGACCCTGCGCAACACGGTGACCGACCCCGATGGCGACCAGAGTGATCTGACGTTCGACGTGTGGACCGTGAACGCGGACGGCTCTCCGAAGGCACACCTCGACACCGACAAGAACCAGTACGGCATGCCCGTATCCGGCTACGTCAAGTCGGGTGAGAAAGCCTCCGTCGCCATCGACTACGGCTACCTCCATCCCGGCTGGACGTACGCCTTCCGTACCTCCGCCTACGACGGCAGCCTGTACGAACAGACGTGGTCGCCGTGGGCCACCTTCACCATCCGGGACCACGCCGTCGACATCACGCTTCCCGAACCGGACAAGAACGCGCCCGATGTCGACCTGGCCCAGTACCAGGAACCCCTGAAGGTCGCCCAGCCGTGCTCGCGGATCGTCACCACGCCAAGTGCGAACATCCGCAAGTCCCTCGCCCGCGTCGGCGACCTTCCCAACCTCGTCACCCGGTGCGACCGCTACAGCGGGACCCACATCAACCGCACCGAAGCGTGCGTCGGCGGCTTCACCTACGAAGTCGAAGGTGTCGTGGTGAAGGACGGAAAACCGACCGGTGAAGTCCTGAACGCCACCTGGGCCATCGGCGAACAGTACAAACTCGATCCGCAATCCACGCTGATCTAGCAGCGCATGGTGCTGGTCCCGGTCGAGATGGACCCCAAGTTCGTCAACCTGACGCTGAACGTCAGCATGGACTGCGTCATTGGCACCGACTGCACCAGCAACAACAGCGACCAGAAATGGAGCGGTTCGCTGACCTGGACGCCTGGTGATATCCACGTCGCCACAGGCCTGATGTCGCACACCTACACATCGACCAACGTGGACGTGCGCAGTGTCTGGCTCACATCCAAGATCACGTCCTACTCTCCGGTCACCAACCCCTCCGCCCAGCGCTGGATCGCTAAGGACGCGGAGATCCGCTGTGACACCGTGGTCACGAAAGCCGGCGGATGCGTGTTCCCGAAGTACAAGCCCACCTGGGTCATGAACTTCAAGAAGTTCCCGGCCGCTGTCGCACACGCATGGCTGACACAGGCCAAACTGCCCAATCACCCTGGTAGCGCGCTTACCAACAAGCCGCTGATCTACCTGCCCGCTACCGGTTCCACCACCGGGCGGACTCCGGAACAGAACCGCAAGATCATCTGCCCCAAGGGCTGGGCAGCGAAAAACGGCAACCCCGACGCCACGACCCTGCCCGGTAACACGCCCAGCGGAAAGGATCCTTTTTCCTGCGACGAGTTCGCCTACGCTGCCACCTACAACAGCGGCGGCATGCCGGCTCCCGACGGACTGAACCCCGTGGCTTCCGGCGACCAGTGTCTCCAGACCTACTCCCAGCGCACCCAGCCCGATGTCTGGCACTTCTACGACGAAATCCGACAGGGCGCGCCGACATGGAAGGAGGTGTGCGGACGCTCCGCGATGTCGAACTGGATGAACACGCAGTCCATGCAGCCGTTCCCCAGCAGCTTCAGTCAGCCGAACCGGCTGCTGGAAAAAGACGAGTACTGGTACTACGCGCCCGAGTTCGACAAGTGCGACGCCTCCAAGGCGACCGTGAAGTGCACCCTGAAGTGACCTGATCCGCGCACAGGGGCGGCGTCCGTGAGCTACCGTGGCGCCGCCCCGCCCCATAAAGGAGACATGATCGTGAGCGACGGGATCACCTGGGTCGCCGAGGAAAACCATCCGCTGCCTGGCGGATACTGCGTGATCCTCGCACGCGGTCTCGGCCCCGAAGACCTCGTACACCGGCTCGTCCCCGACGAACAGCCGCGCCCGACGGGACCGCGAACTCAGGAAGCGTTCGAGGACGAGCTGAAGGAACTACTGCGCGCAACCGGCCGGCACTACCCCATGGCCGGTGTGCGGTACGGATCAGTGGGCGATCTCTCCTTCGCCATCGGCCGCGGACAGTGGGAACTGGCGCTGGGCCGGCACGACACACCGGTCATCTGGTACGGCGACGTCCACACGTACGAGCTGTACTACTTCACCGAGCACCCGAACGTCCCGGAGCCGCACTTCCGCTACAGCCACGACGGCAGCGTGCGGCTGTGTTTCGACATCGACACCGACGAGGCCCCCTACCTCTTCGACGTCGACGGCGACGATGCCGCCCTGGTCGCCGACATGGATTCCGCCGGCGAAGTCACTCCCGCATTTGAACTGCTCGAACAGCGCTTCGGTCTGACCCTGCCGAAAGAACTCATCCTCACCGGCGAACTACCGGCCGCGATCATCAAGGGTGCCTGACCGAACGCAGCCCAGCGCTCCCGCCAGGTATGACGCTGCTGATTGAGACCGTCTCCTACGCGGTGAGGCGGACGCTGAGCTGTGCGTGGGGCGGGGTACGTGGAGTTGGATTGCTCCGGGTGGAGTTGGATTGTTCCGGATGGGTTGTGGGAGATCGCGAAGCCGCTGATCCCACCGTCGAAACACGCAAGCCGACGAGTGGTACACCCTCGTCGTACAGGCCGCCGATGTCACCCAGTCCGCCAGTGCCGTGAGCGACCGTCGGCCACCGCGTCCTGGCCGCGCCTCTTCCGCCCGAGCGCCGCCGCCTCCGCACCCGAAAAGGCAGGTCACCCGTCTCCTGGTACGCCGAACGACATGACGACAGCCGCCCCGCCAGCAGCTGCATGGTCACCAGCCTCGACGTCGCCCGCCACCTCGGCGACGTCACGCTCGGCACCGTCTATCGCCAACTCGGCAGATGGGCCGAACAAGGACTCGTTACCAAGACCGGACCCGCGACCTTCGCCAGCCAGAAAACTTCCCCAACCCCCATGCCACCAGCGTAAATTCGCTAACTACCTGGTCTTGGGTAAACGTCAGTTGGGCAGCTGGCCCTTCTCCGGCTCGCCAGCGGGCACCGGCTCCAGCACCGCGACATCCATCGGGCCAGCCAGCTCGTCCGCAATCTCCCCGCCCAAGGCGGCCAGCACCGGTCCGGCCGAGTGGGCGTCGAGGGCAGCCTGATCCGCCCAGTTCTCCACGACGGTGACGCGGTCCTCGCCGGCGTGGACGGCGTAGAGCAGACAGCCAGGCTCGGCATGCACGCCGGAAGCGTGTCGGCGGAACGCCGCAAGCACCTCCTCTCGGCGGCCGGGCTTGGTCCGGAGGGTGGCAACGACGATGGGCACAGAAACTCCTTGGGTTCGTAACTGTCCGTATCACGGACACGATCTCGATGGCCACAAGAACTCTATGCCAGGCACGGTGCCTTGGCCTGGCCGGGCTGCCTGGCCCCGATCACATCGTCGTGAGCGCACCTGAAGCTCTCCGGCAGCCGTCAGTGTCATCGGGGTCTGCCACCACGTAACCCTGCCGCACGCCCCGTCCTCCGTCTGATGGACTGGCCGGACTCTTCTGCTGACCCGGAGCACCTGCCTGTCGCTCTCGTCCGCCGTGACGGTCACCGTGACGATACGTCCGGCGTCCGGCCCTGTCGGTGTCGGCAGGAACAGGGAGTGCACAGAGGGAGAGGTACCCGTGATCGTCTGACACCGGTCGTTCGCGCAGGCTCGCACGGTGGCCTGTTGATGCGATGCCGCCCACGGCGCGACATCCAACAGCACGTCCGGAAGGGGGATGTTCGGCCCGTTGCACACCCGCGGTGACGCACACCCCGCGACCGCACTAATGGCCAGGGTGGCCACCCACAACAACCTGATCGCACCGGACCGCACTGCGCTGCCGCGCACAGCGATGGCTCCGATCGCACACGAGTGGGTGCCGCTTCCGTACCCCTCCGGTAAGCGCATGCCGTCCCCTTGGGATTCGCGCCATGTAAAGGCAGGGTAGCCCGGTCCCCGTACCACGGTGAATGCTGAAACAGACCCACCTGCGTTTGCCCGGCTCGCTGTGCACTACGGCACCGGAACCCCTTCCTCAACACGCTTGAGGGGTACATCCACACGCCCACAACTACAACACGGGCCCAGTTAAGTACAACTGACCCCACCGAGCAGCGCGGCCCACACCCAGCAGGTGGCTCCCGCGCTGCACGGGTCCGGGCACTCGTCCGCAATCCTGGCGGCCTCCAGCACCAGGGGCGAACAGCGGATCGTCGTCGGCGACCCGGCCCTGCCGAGCCGCGGCGGTCCTCGGCATCGTGAGGCCTTTGCTGCCGCCGGCGCGGGTCCGGCCGCAGGGTGGCGGGGTGGCCGACATTGCGTCGGGCGGCTGGACGGTCAGATCGCCGCGGATGCCGCTCGGCGACCCGCCGACACACCGGTACCGGATCCCAGGTGGACTGGTTCACGAACTGCTGCAGGTTCCTTCATCAGTCCCCGCAGACAGCAGACGCCCTTGGCCCGCTGGTCCTTGCGCTGCACCGAGGCGAACACATCCGCCACGAATAACGCCAACGCCGCCCGAACACAGTTCACTTCATGTGCGTCCACACATTCACCGCGCCCCTGAACACGGTCGACACACAAACCTAACGGAGTCCTACCAGGAGGGCCCGGAGGTGGTCTAGAGGAGGCCGTACTCGATGGCCGTCGCGTCCCGGGTGGCCAGAAGACCGTACTCCGTCGCGGACGCGTCAGGGCTGACCTTGGAGTACTTCGGGCCGTCCTGCACGGCATGGGCGGAGTCGACGGAGCTGCCCCCGCCGCTGACGGAGAGCAAAATGGCGACGAGCAGACTGGCGCCGAGCATGGCAGAAGTGCGGAGCCTCATCAGTTCCCCCGTGGATGAGTTGGGCTCAAGTCTGCCTGAAGTCTATTACGTACCAAGGCAGTTGACTACACGCAAATCGACAGGTGTTCGGGCACGTCCCATTTGTACACACCACCAAGACTGTTGATATCCGCCATGCGGTAGGCCAACACCGTTGGTGTCCACGCCCGGTCGCATGGCGTCGCCGTGCGGTTCTTCTTCGACATGGTGGTTGACCTTCGTTCAGGCAGGGCGCGGCGGCGCGGAGCCCCTGGTCACGGCTGGATGGGGCGCGTGGTGTACTGCAGGGCGAACACCTCTTCGGTGGTGCGGCACAGCGACTCCACCGCACGGCGCAAGGACTGCCAGGACGCCAGCCAGAGAACGGCTCCGAGGACTGCCGCGGGCCACCACCAGATGCCGACAAGCGTGACCGCGAGGCTCCACGCCAGGGACTCGCAGACCGTGCCGAAGGTGTCCCGAGCCTCGCTCAGCGCGACGCGCGAGGTATCCGATATCACGAGGAGCAGCTTTGACCACTCGTCGGTGATCTCGACGCCCGTCTCCGTTCGGACGCGCTCCTCCGCCGCGCGGAGCCGGTCGCCCGACCATGTGGGGCAGCCAGGCTCGACCGGTGCCGTGCGGGCCCGGCGCGCGTCGAGCCTGGCCGCGCGCAACTCCCGTCCGGCCCCGCGAGCCCGCACGGCTTCACGCGCGATGTCCGTGGGATGTGTCCAGCGTCGTACCCGCCACCGGGTCAGTCGCTGTCCCACGGGCGCGAGCCACCACGGCCAGGCCCCGGACGCCAGCACGCCCACCGCGCCTGCCGCGTACGGCACCGCGAACGCGGCTCCCGCCGCCGCCACGGCGACGAGCACGAGTGTCGCGGCACCGTCGGCGGTGACGCCTCCGCCCAGCGGCAGCGTGCCGGCGATCCCGTCGCGGGCGAGCCCGAGGTCGTTCCAGTGACGCTGGCCGAGCTGTCCACCGCCCACGACGGCGACCACGACGTACAGCACGGCGGGCAGTAGCCGCCGCAGGAACCACCCGTCGGGTATGCGCTTCTGGAGTTCGATGAGCAGTCCCACCGGAGTCCTCAGTCCACCAGCTGCATCGGACGGCGGACCAGGGCACACGTCGGTGTCTGCGAGGACTCCTCGCGCAGGTCCACTCGGGAACAGCGGCTCGTGGGGCAGACCCAGCCGACCGACCGCGGCGTGGGCCCGGACGGCCAGTCGCCCACGCCCATCGTGGCGCGCAGACCGAGCCCGCCGGGAATCCCTGCCGCCTCGGCCGCGTCATGCAGCGCCCGCACGGCAGCGCGCCACTCGTCGGTGGCCGGGTCGCCGTCCCGGACGACGGCGCAGGGCGCCTCCCACAGCGTGGGGCCGATCAGCCCGCGCAGCGTGTCCGCGTTACGACACAGGTAGTCGACGGCATCCTCGTACAGCCGGTGCACCTTCGCCCCATCTCCCACCGCAAGCCCTCTCAACTCTGCAGGAACCACTGTGCTTTGACGGCAAACCAAACTACTGTGACGAGCAATGACCGAGCTACGGGAACGAGTTACGGCGCGTCTGCTGGCAGCTCAGAATGCCCAGGACCCCGCGGCGCTGCGCGAGCCGGATGCGGTCGGCGACGCGTTCGCGCTCCTGCGCGAGGCCGCACCGTCGCCCGAGGGGCCCATCGACTTGGACTCGGTGCTTGCCGTGTTCTGGACGTTCTGGTTCGGCCATCACGGCGCAGACGCCCCGGAGGCGCAGCGGGACACGTCGATCGTGGTCAGTACGTTCGGCTTCCTCCAGCCGCGGGTTCCGGAGCACATCCGGTTTCCCGAGCCGCTGCGGGAGTCCTTCGATCCCGCCGACCCGGCCCACGACGCGCGCTTCGCATACCTGGTCAGCTCGGTGCACGCCGACGTGCTCAGCGCGGGCGAGTCGGCCGAGCCCGACCAACTGGCCGCGCTGAACCATGCGCTCGCCTGGTCGGACACGGCGCGACAGCTCCTGCCCGAGGATCACGAGGGGTTCATCGAACTGACGGTGCATGCCCTCGGCATCGAGGTGGCGCGGTTCCAACTGGCGGCGGATCCCGCGGCTCTGGCCGCGGCCGCCCGGCACGGGCGGGAGGTGTGCGAGCGATTAGCTGCCGCGGCTCCGGGTTCGGTCGGCCCGGGAGGGGCCGACGCGTGGGCGCTCGCTCTCACCACGGTGCTGGACGCGGCCCGGCTGCTCGGCGATCCCCCTCTCACCGGGGTCGAGCGGCTGGTCACCGCGGCCCCGGACGGGGCGCTCACTCGTGAGGCCGGGGAGGGCCTGCGCTTCCTGCGCGCGGTACACGCCGAGCCCGCCGCCTGGCCGGGGCAGCGGGACCTGCAGATCGGGGCGGCCATCGCCCAGGCGGGCATGCAGGAGCACGACCCGGCCCGCATCGCCTGCGCCGTGCACCGCCTGCGCGCGGCCCTCGAACACACCCCCGGCGGTCATCCGGCCCACGGCCTCGTCACTGCGACGCTCAGTGAGGCGCTCGGCGCCCTCGCCGCGGAGCGCGGCGACGACGGAATGGCCCGCGAGGCGGCCGAGCTGCTCGCCACCGTCGACGCGACAGGCGCCTCGAGCGACGCCGACCAGGAACAGCTCGCCCTTCTCCAGCAGTTGCACAAACTGACCGAGGACGACGATCCGGTGCGGCTGCGTGCTGCGGGACCGCTGGTCGAGCGTCTCGTCGGCCAGTTCAGGCAACAGGCCGCCGAGAGCGGTGAAGCCCCGGACATCGACTTGGAAACCATGTCCCTCGCGGCCACGCTCACCACTGGCGCGGTCTCCGACCAGCGGATCGCCCGGTACCGCACCGCCCTGGCAGCCCTGCCCGCAGACAAGCCACACCGCTACGCGTACACAGCCGTGCTCGCCGCCCTCACCGGCCTAAGGGCACACGAGCTGCGCGAGACGCAACCCACCACGGCCGCACGGCTCGACTCCGAGTCACGGGCGCTGACCGAGGAAACGGCAGCCACGGCACCGGCTGGCCTGCTGCTGCTCGGACTGCTGCGCAAGAACGCTTACGACGCGGCGCTGCCCGTCGCCGTGATGGCGGTTCTCACCGGCGAACCGGACGGCAGAGCGGACCCGGAGATGGCCGAGGCGGTCTCCCGCCTGTCCCGGATGACCGATATCCGCCTCGACGGCCCGGACCACATGGAAGCCGACATCACGGTCATACGAGAACTGCTCGAACGACTCGGCGAGAACGAGACCGACGAACGGGCCTACCTGTCCGCGGCGCTGGGCACCGCGCTGTCATCCCGTCGCGATCCCGCCGACCTCGACGAGGTCGTACGTCTGCTGCGCTACGCCCGCTCGCACGCGTCCGAACTCCCGGAAGGCATCGACGCGATCCTCGCCAGGGCCCTCACGGCGGCGGGGGCCGGACGCCTCGACCCGGAAGCCGCACGCGAGGCGGCCGCGCTGCTCGCGGGGTTGGCGGCCGCAGCGGAACCCTCTGACATCGGCCGCGCGGTTCTGTCGGCTGACACGGAGTTCCACAACGCTTTGCAGAACTACCTGACCGGCCACGAGCCGGGCCAGCTCCACCGGGCCCGGGAGATGGCGCAGCGGCTGAAAGCGCTCAGCGGTGCGGCGGATGCCGGTGCGGAAGAGCTACCGCCGGGGTTCGACGTGCGGGCCGACCACTATCTCGACCTCCTCGACACGGTGGGGCCGGGCGGCGGCCCGAAGCGCGGCATCACCGAGGAACTGGTCGAGCGGTGCCGCCGGACGTACGAGGCGTGTCCGCCCGGTCACCCGACGCGGATCTCCACCGCGATGACGCTCATCCGGGCCCTCGCTCTGCGTGCTCTGGAGATCCGCGAGGCCGACCACGAACACGCACTGCGTCTCGTGGGCGAGGCCGGCCACCTCGTCGACGCCGTTGAGCAGGACGCACCCGACGACTGGGCCGACATGATGCGTCCCATCGTCGTCATGGTCGCCTCCGGAGTCCTGGGCCGGCACCTGCCTCCGGTCTCGTCGGACCGGGCGCCCGAGACCCCGGCCCCGGAACCGGCAAACGCCCTTGAGGCAATGCTGAGGCCCATACTGAACCGCATGGCCGGTGTCGCCGACCCCACCGTGCTGCGCGACCCGAGGATCCCGGTCTGGTTTCGGGCGCACGGGGAGATCGGGGCCGCGGCAGGCGCGTTGGGAAGACCGCAACCGCGTATCGACCTTGCCCTGTCCCACCTCGAAGCGGCCGTCGAGGCGATGCCCAGCATCACCGACCGAGGCAGCGACCAGCAGTCCGCCGAACACGGCCTGACATCATTCGAGGGGGACATACGGGCCATCGTCGAGCTGACACTCTCGGCGATCCTCCTCCGGGACGGCCTCGAAGCGATGAACGAGTACGTGGAAGCCGCCCACCAGCACGTCGCGGCCCTGGAAGAGATCATCGCGACGGCCTCCGAAAAGCCAGGCCTGCCGGAAGCGCTGCCCACGCCTCCCCGTCCCCCGTCGCGTGTCATCGGGGGCCCCGACGTCGACCGAACCACCGAGTTGCTGGAACGCGGCCGTGGACTCCTGCTGTCCCGGCGGCTCGAAGCCCGAGCGGAACTCAGCGAACTGCGGTCCGGGCACCCGGCACTGGCGAGCGACTTCGAGCGGCTGACCGACCAGCTCGCCGACATATCCGAGGCGCCGGACCCTGCCCCCGCCGGACACGCTGAGCGATCCCGGCTTGCCCGGCTGCGCGCGTCGCATGAACTCGACGAGCTGGTCGAACGTATCCGCAGCCAACCCGGGTTCGACGACTTCCTGCGCCCACTGTCAGCCGGGCAGTTGCGCAGCCTGGCGGCTGACGGGCCCATCGTCGTACTCAACCACGCACGGCGCTATTGCCACGCGCTCGTCGTGACGTCCCAGTCGATCAAGGCTCTGTGCCTGGAAGCCGAATCGGACGAGATCACCCAAGCGGCCCGGAACCTGCGCGAAGCCGTCGACGCCATCAATGCCCAGGGCCCCTCCCGGCGGTCCCCGGCCGAACTCATCGCCGCCGGGACCACGATCAGCCGGACGCTGTCCTGGACCTGGCACAAGATCGTGCAACCGGTTCTCGCACTCGTGGGGGCAAACGCACCCGTTCCCGGCACAGGGCCATGGCCGCGGATCTGGTGGGTGCCCACCGGTGCGTTCAACGCCCTGCCACTGCACGCGGCCCAATGCACGCAGCCCGACTGCGAACTCGGCGACTGCGGCGCCGCCCTCGACGCCGTGGTGTCGTCGTACGCGCCAGGGTTCCAGACACTGGCCTACGCGCGCGCCCGGGCCCAGCACCGTGACACCGCGGACAGCGGCAGCGCCCTGCTGGTCGCGGCACCCGAGGACGAACTGCCCGGCGTCGCTGCGGCAGCTGACTACGCGGCCGGGCTGCTGGGTGCCCACCGGCCTCTGGTCGGCGCCCCCGCGACCCGCGCGGCGGTGCTCGCCGGACTCGGCGACGCCTCCTGGGTTCACTTCGGCTGCCATGCGGCCACCGACCCAGCAGCACCCTCCGGTGCTCTGCTCCACCTGCCGAGCGGTGAGCCGCTGTCCGTCCTCGAGATCTGCCGGGCACGGCCGCGCTCGGCACGGCTCGCCTTTCTCGCGGCTTGCGGCACCGCCCGTACGTCCGAACGGCTCAGCGACGAGGCCCTCCACATCACCAGCGCCTTCCTGCTCGCCGGTTTCCCCGCTGCGATCGGAACACTCTGGGAAATCGACAGCACCCATGCGGACCACGTCACCCGAGATTTCTACCGCCGCTCGACCGGCGCCGACGCTGCCGCACACGCCCTGCACCACTGCATTCGAGCGCTACGACAACGGATACCCAACCGCCCGCATGTCTGGGCGGCCTACGTTCACGCCGGTTCCTGAGCAAGCTCTTTCGACCGAGAGGAACACCGCGGGCGGACTATGGCGTCAATGTGCCGGCGCGGGTGATCCGTTGCAGCGGGCAGCAGGTGGCCCTCAGCAGGGCGAGCGGCCTGGTAATCCGCACCCGTAAGCCCTCGGCCACCGCGAGCGCGTGTTCCACCGTCATCGTCGGCGAGGCTGCAGCCACGCGCACCGGGCTTCGTGGGCGCCGACTGCGTGATGCATGTACGCAAGCATGGCGCTGAAGCACTCGCTCCGCCCAGGCGGCAAGGTGACATCGCCAACGGCGACAGGTCGCTAGCATCCAAAATCGGTAGGGAACAAGCAAGTGAGGTCGTTGGCTACTGCGTTTGAGGGTCGATGTCAGCCAGCGGTCACCATGAGTGCGGATGCTCAATGAAGGTCTCCACCTTGCGGCGGGGTGGGTCAGGGGGCAACGGCGAGGACGATCTTGCCGGTGGTGCGGCCGGTCTCACCCAGTGTGTGGGCCCGCGCCGCTTCTTCGAGGGGGAAGATCTCGTCGACGACGACACGCAGGCGTCCCTCCTCGACCAGGGAGGCGATCGCGCGCAACCCTGCATGGTCGGGCTCGACAAGCATGAACACCGCCCGCACTCCGGCCGCTTCGGCCTCCTTGGCGGGGAAGGTGTCGTCCGGCGGCAGGATCGAGACCAGCGTGCCGCCCGGCCGCAGTGTTCGCAGGGACCGGGCCCAGTTGGGGCCGCCCAGGGGATCCAGGACGACATCGACGTCGCGGAGGCTCTCGGCATGATCCTGAGTGCGGTAGTCGATCAGCTCGTCGGCGCCGAGCGAGCGCAACAGGTCGTGCTTGGAGGCGGTGGCCGTGCCGATGACGTACGCGCCGCGAGCCTTGGCGATCTGCACGGCCAGATGACCGACTCCTCCGGCGGCCGCGTGAATCAGGACGCGCTGGCCGGGCCGGACGTTCGCGGTGTCCACCAGGGCCTGCCAGGCGGTCAGTGAGGCCAGCGGCAGGGCGCCGGCCTGGATGTGGGTCAGGCCCTGGGGGCGCGGGGCGAAGTGCCGGGCCGGAGCGGCGACATACTCGGCATAGGCACCCGCCGGATGCGGGAAGCGCGGCATCCCGAACACCTCGTCGCCGGCCTGGAACAGTGTCACCCCGTCGCCGACCGCCTCGACCACACCAGCGACGTCGAAGCCGAGCGTGAACGGCGGCTTGGCGCCGTTGGCGAACACCCCCCGCTCGCGGGTCTTCCAGTCAGCCGGGTTCACGCCCGCCGCGTGCACTCGGACCAGGATCTCGCCCCGGGCTGGGACCGGCCGCTGCGTCTCGACGATCTTGAGGACGTCCGGTGCCCCGGCGATGTTCTGGGAGATGGCGCGCATGGTCGCGGAAGTAGTGGCCTGGTCCATATGACGTGCTCTTTTCAGCAGTGGGCTTCTTGTGGCGTGTGCCGGATTTCCTGGGCACGCCCTCAGACTCCCGCGCTGGACAGCCTCCCAATAGTGGCTTGATGGTCGCGGAATGAAAGGATCGGGCCATGCACCACATTGGCGTTCTGGCCCTGGATGGCGTAGTCCCCTTCGAGCTCGGCATCCCCGCACGGATCTTCGGCGCCGCCCGCGACGCCGTGGGCAACCAGCTCTACTCCGTGACCACGTGCAGCTTGGACGGCCGCCCCGTCCGAACCGAAGCCGACTATCAGCTCACCGTCTCCCACGATGCCTCCCTGCTGGCCACCGCCGATACCGTCGTCATCCCGCCCACTCACGCGCTGGGCCCCATCCGCGAGGAGGGCCGCCTGCCCGACACCCTGCGCAAGGCCCTGGCTGCCATCCGGCCCGGGACCCGGATCGTGGCGATCTGTACCGGCACGTATGTGCTGGCCGCTGCGGGACTGCTCGACGGCCGCCGCGCCACCACACACTGGCGCGAAGCCGACCGCCTGCAGCGCATGTTCACCTCTGTGCGCATCGACCCCGGCGTCCTCTTCATCGACGACGGTGAAATCCTCACCTCCGCCGGGGTAGCCGCCGGCATCGACCTGTGCCTGCACATCGTCCGCCGCGACCACGGCAGCGACATCGCCAATGAGGTCGCCCGCTCCTGCGTCGTACCGCCCTGGCGCGACGGCGGCCAGGCCCAGTACATCCGGCGCCCCGTCCCCGACCCCTCCGCCCCCGGCACCGCCCCCACGCAGGGATGGGTCATGGAGCGCCTCGCTGAACCCATCACGCTGGCTGACATGGCCGCCCACGCCAACGTCAGTGTGCGTACCTTCACCCGCCGCTTTCGCGACGAGGTCGGCACCAGCCCCGGCCAGTGGCTCATCCACCAGCGCGTCGACCTGGCCCGGCACCTGCTGGAGACCACTGATTGGCCCATCGACCTGATCGCCAGCCGCGCCGGATTCGGCACCGGTGTCTCCCTGCGCCATCACCTTCATGCCGCCATCGGGGTCACACCGCAGGCATACCGCCGCACCTTCCGTCCCACACTCGTCGGCGGTTCAGCCCAGTAGCCACGAGCAACCCGCTTGAGACGTGGATCTCGAGGATCTGAGAACGAACATCTCGTGGTCATGAAGCAGTACTCGCCGGAGCTCAAGGCGGATGCGGTCGCGCTCTGCCAGTCACGTCCCGGAGTGACGATCAGGCAGGTCGCCACCGATCTGAAAACCAATCCGGAGACACTGCGCACCTGGGTACGGGCGGCCGGGACAAGTCGGCCCCGGGACGGCGGGCCGGACTCCAGGAAGACGCCCCCCTCGTGGCCCTCAAGAACATGACGATCAGCGTGCGTTCGGTCGACGGCGCGCCTGCGGAGCCCGGCGGCTCGCCTCAGTAAGGGGGTACGGCGCCAGGACGGTAGCCAGAACAGAACGACGGTCCTGGCGCCTCTCAAGCGGCGTCGCTCCCTGCGTGAAGGCTCCGCTCGCGTGCGAGCAGCCGCACGGTTGCGCCTCGTACAGCCGTCGGACGAATCCATGTAGCAGCCACCGTTTCTCAACGCACGGCAACATCCGTGCAACACACGGGCGTTGAATATCACAGCTTGGCCAAGTTCTTCCCGCGCGTTGGTCACACGTTCACGGTGCTTGCCTGATGCGCCCCGTCTGCACGAGCGAACGATTGCTGGTGGCCCACCTTTCCCCCGGGCCGGCCGTCACTCCGGAGCGCCTGTCTCGCTCAAGAAAGGGCCATCATGGCTGAGTTGACACGCCGTAGACTGCTGGGTTCGGTCGCGGGCGCGCTGGGCGCCACCGCGGCCCTCTCCCTCCTCCCGCCAAGCATCCAGAAGGCCGTCGCCGCGGGGCCGCCCCAGCGCGGATCGTTGAGCGACATCGAGCACGTGGTCATGCTGATGCAGGAGAACCGCTCGTTCGACCACTACTTCGGCACCTTGTCGGGGGTCCGGGGCTTCAGCGACCCGGACGCCCTCAGGCTCGGCAACGGGCGTTCGGTCTTCTACCAGCCGGACACCAAGAACCCGAAGGGTTATCTGCTGCCCTTCCACCTCGACACCCACACGTCGAGCGCACAGGCCATCCCATCCACCAGCCACGCCTGGTCCGTGCAACACCAGGCCTGGAACGGCGGCAAGATGGACCAGTGGCTGCCCGCCCACCGCAGAGCCGACGGCGTCAACGGCCCCTATGTCATGGGCTACTACACGCGCGAGGACATCCCGTTCCAGTTCGCGCTCGCCGAGGCCTTCACCATCTGCGACAACTACTACTGCTCGGTGTTCGGACCGACGTGGCCCAATCGCCTGATGTGGATGACCGGCACGATCGACCCCGCCGGCACCCACGGCGGGCCGATCATCAGCAACGTCGCGCCCACACCGTATCGCTGGACGACGTACGCCGAACGACTCCAGGCGGCGGGCGTCAGCTGGAAGGTGTACCAGCAGGACGACGACTACGGCTGCAACCTGCTGGAGCAGTTCGCCACCTTCAAGAACGCGCGGCCCGGCTCCGAGCTGTACGAGCGGGGAGTACGCCCGCAGCCGGAGGGCACCTTCGAGGACGACGCCCGCAACGACCGTCTCCCGGCCGTGAGCTGGATCATTCCGACGGGTTTCCAGTCGGAGCACCCCGACTATCTCCCGGCGGCCGGCGCCGACTTCGTCGCCTCGAAGATCGAGGCCATCGCATCCAACCCTGCGGTGTGGCAAAAGACCGCCTTCGTCCTCAACTACGACGAGAACGACGGCCTGTTCGACCATGTGGTCCCGCCCACCCCGCCCGCGGGCACGGCGGACGAGTACATCCAGGGTCTGCCGATCGGTGGCGGCTTCCGCGTCCCCGCCATCATCATCTCGCCCTGGACCGTGGGTGGTTGGGTCGCCTCGGAGGCCTTTGACCACACCTCGGCCCTGCAGTTCCTGGAGCGGTTCACCGGGGTTGCGGAACCGAACATCAGCGAGTGGCGCCGCGCCACCTTCGGCGACCTCACAACCGCCTTCCGCTTCAGCGACGCCCGCCCGAACTCACCCCAGCTTCCCGACGACACCGCGGAGCAGTTGGAGAAAGCGAAGGAAGAGGTGGCGACTTTGCCGAAGCCGACGCTGCCCGGGGCGGACCAGACCTTCCCGCACCAGGAAAGCGGCCGCCGCCCGCACGTGTGACCCCTCCGAGCCCGTGCACCTTGTCATGTCTCTGGGCCCTCGCCGGGGCCCGGGGACGCACGTGCCTCGGGCAGGTCCAGCGAGTCGATTCGCTCTCCGTAGGACTCGGCTCATCACCTGTTGGCCAGTTGCACTCGCGTTCTTGCCAGCGTCAGTGCCCTGGGTGCTGGTGGGCACGCTTGGGGAGGTCTTAACTCTCTGTGCGTCGATGACGCACGCGGTTGGTTCGGCCTTGCGTCCCTCCTGCCACGGTGGCCAGCCGGTATGACAAGCGCGACTACATCGCCAACGGCACCCCGGCCGTTGCAGCGACGGTCATCCAGCTCCGAGACATCATCCAAGAGCCATGAGCAACGACCTGGCGCCACCCACAACGATGGAAGGGCGCGAGGGTATGCCGCGGTTGAGGTTCTGCGGAGGCTTCGGTCCCCGCGCGTGAAGGCGCCCGTCAATCGCTCCGCTTCTTCGTATGCGCGTCGCCCTCCCGTTCGCCGAACAGCACCTCGGCGGCGGACTCCCATGCCTGGACCAGGTCGACCGTCTCCGGCGCTCGCAGCCACTGGATCTGCAGGCCGTCCATCATCGCCACGATGTGCCGGGCAAGCGATTCGGGATGGTCGCTGATGTCCCTCGCCAGGGACGCGAAGGCGGCTATCGCTTGCTCTTGCCGCTTCACGAAGTAGGCGTGCGCCGGATGGCTTGGTGTCAGCGACTCGGCTTCAAGCACCGTGAAGAGCCGGACGAATTCCGGTTGCTCCGAGTTGCGCTGCACCGTCGCCGAGCACAACTGCCGCAGACCGACTCCGTCGGGGCCGCCGGCGGACCACTCGTCCGGGATCTCGTCCTCACCGACGCCGAGGTGCGCGCGAAGCGATCGGGCATCCTCGACATCCCGGTGTTCCAGCACGGCGATGAGCAAGCCGGTCTTGGACCCGACATGGCGCAGCACACCCGGAACGGTGAGCCCGCACCGATCGGCCACGTCCTGCATCGACAGTCCCCAGAAGCCGCGATCTGCGATAAGTGCGGAGGTTGCGTCGATGATCTGGCGCCGTCGCTCGGCGGCTGGCAGTCGTGGCCGGTCGCGCCGGTACGAGGGCGCCCCCTCAGCCATGTTCGCCAAGACCTTTCCGTCGGGCGTCACCGTCGTTCCGGGACAGCGCTGCGGGACAGTAAGTTCCCCGAGCAATGGTCAGTATTACACGGGAAGACAGCCTGATGGCCCAGGAGTTGATCCACACCACGGCCGCGGCGTGCCCCGTGTGCAGCACAACAGCACAACCCTTCGTCCAGTCGCCGGCCGATGTCGGACATCACCCGCTTCCACTCCCGGGGCGAAGGCCGCCAGTGGCTACCAGGGCGAATTAGTTAGTAGCTACTAGCTAGTGACTTGACTGAGACGGCACCCTAGCCCCGCCCGGACGCGTCGGCAAGGGGTGCGTCCACGTCGCACGGGAAGCGGTGTGGCGACCATGACGATCCGCCAGAGGTCTTGTCTGGCCCGTGAGTTCAAGGGGTGCCGAGGTTGGACGCGTCGCAGTGCGAGGGCGAGGCAACGCCCGTGCGCCGCCAAGGGGACGTCGACTCGAAAGCGCAGAACGTTCCGCTGAGGCTCCGCCATCGACAAGGCCGCTCCGGCAGCCGCCTGTTCGAGACCGCCCCTTCCGTGCTCGTCAGGAGCATCTTGCGTTGGCTTCACAAAGTGAACGGATGCAGACCGCTTGACAGTCGGTCAACCTCGCTGGCTTCATGTGTCGCGGCGTGAGTGAGCTGGGCGAGTTCACACGCCGCCTACTGGTCCCGCCTCACGGCGGCACCGATCCACCGTTTTGGCGCAATCCCTTCTCATTTCATTTCCGGAAGGTTCCGGCGTCGGCGCTCCGCAATATGGGAGCGCTCCCAAAGCGTCGCTCCCCACTCTCCGGATCCATCCCCCACGGCCCGGGTGCCCCACAAGCCGCCTTGGCCATCGAAAGGATTCCCATGACCAGATCGAGCCCGAAGCCTCGCAATGGAGCTGCGGCGGTCGCGGCAGTCGTGGCTGCCCTGTTCCTGGTTGCCCTCACCCTGGCCGGCGCCTCGCCGGCATCCGCGAACACGACCCTCTGCGGCAAGACCGACAGCATGAAGGTCTCGGGCGGCAAGTACATCGTCCAGAACAACGAGTGGGGTGACTCGATCCCCCAGTGCATCGATGTGTCGGACGACGGCTTCAAGGTCACCACCGGCTGGCACGACGTGGGCACCAGCGGCGCTCCGGCAGCGTATCCGTCGATCTACGCCGGTTGCCACTACGGCAACTGCACCAGCGGGAACGGCCTGCCGCTGCAAGTGTCGGCGTTCGGCAACCCGCAGTCCAGCGTTGACTTCTCGACCGCCGACGGCCAGTGGGACGCCTCGTACGACATCTGGTTCGACACCAACTCCAACCCGTCGGGCCAGAACAACGGCGAGGAGATGATGATCTGGGCCAACCACTCCGGATCGCCCAGGCCGTTCGGCACCAAGGTCGGGACGGTGTGGATCGAGGGCGCCAACTGGGATGTCTGGTACGGCCGTCAGGGCGCCGGCATCTCCTGGAACACCGTCTCCTACGTCCGCCAGCAGCCCACCAACGCGATCACGGTGAACATCAAGGACTTCACCAACGACTCGATCAGCCGCAGCTACCTGTCGTCGGCGTGGTACATGACCAGCGTGCAGTTCGGCTTCGAGCCTTGGGTCGGCGGCCCCGGACTGGCTGTGAACTCCTTCTCCTTCGACTCCAATGGCTCCGGGGGCGGTGGTGGCGGTGGTACGTCCGGCACGGTCGCCGGTCAGCAGAGCGGCCGCTGCCTGGACCTGAAGGACTGGGGCACGGCCGACGGCACCCCCGTCCAGCTGTGGGACTGCGGAACCGGCTGGAACCAGAAGTGGACGCGGACCGACGGCACCCTGGTCAACCCGCAGACCGGCAAGTGCCTCGACGTGGCTGCCGGTTCCACGGCCAACGGCGCCAAGGTGCAGCTCTGGTCTTGCAACGGCACCGGCGCCCAGCAGTGGCAGTTCAACGCCAACGGCACCGTCACCAACCCCCGGTCCGGGAAATGCCTGGACGCCGACGGCTCCGGCAATGGCGCGCTGCTGCAGATATGGGACTGCTACGGCGGCGGCACACAGCCCAACCAGGTCTGGACACAGAAGTAGCACCGTCCCTGCGTGGCAGGGCTCGGCGCCTGACACGCAGGACCGGCAGCTGCCGCCTGGGGACCCGCACCACCGCGTGGTGCACCGCAGGCGACAGCTGCCGTACCCAGAGGTGTTTCACAAGGAGTCGTGCTGCGGAGCGCCGGGGCAGATGTCCCAGCGTCCTGCCGTGTCAGGTCACCCTCCCGGTCTCCCGCCTCCAGTGAGCCCGACAGCGACGGCCGGCGCCCCACGACGGTAACGCGGCTGCGGGGCGCCGTCCCGGACACAACTCCGGCACGTCCCCGTCCTCGTCACCCAGCACCCCCTCGGCCGGCACAAGCGCCAGTCCGACCGCCACCACCAAGGCCACCTCACCGACCAGCGCCTCCGCCTCCCCGACCCCGAAAGCACAGCAGTCCCATGGAGGCCACCGCTACGGCTCCTGACAGCCACGCCCGCCCTCGCATCGCCCAGCCATGCAGCCGCACAGCCGCACAGCTCATGATCAGCACTCCCCTGCACCCAGCACTCCCCATACACCCGGCGGAGTAGTCACGATGGCTCCCCCCGAAGGATGACCGAGGGTGTGCCATGGGCGATGCTGTGAGCTGTGACTGCTGATCTTCGCCAAGCCGGAGCCGGGGCCGGAGATGGAGACGGGGACGGGGACGGGGACGGGGGCGCCCCACCGGCATCCGCTCCGACGTCGCCCCCTGCCGAACGTGCGCACCGGCCACGCCGTTCCCGGCTGCGGCGGTGGCTGCGGCGCGCCGCGCTGGGCTGTGCCGTCCTGCTGGTGGTCGTCACAGCGGCCTCGCTCGTCTACAACGGCGTCACGGCCGGGCGTGCCGCGCCGCCGCGGGGGCTCCGGTACGTGCAGGCCGCCGACATCCGCACGCGCTACCAGACCTGGGGTACGGCGGGCCCGCCGGTCGTCCTGGTGCACGGCGCCTTCGAATCCGTGGACACCTGGTCGCGCCTTGCCCCGCTGCTCGCCCGCGACCACCGGGTGTACGCGCTCGACCTGACGGGCGACGGATACAGCGAGCGCCACGGCCCCTACACCGTCGACCATTTCACCCGGCAGCTCCTGGGTTTCCTCGACGCCATGCACCTCGGCGGTCCCGGCGAGCGCCCGCTGTTGGTGGGGCACTCCAGTGGAGCCGCCGCGGTCACCGAGGCGGCGTTGCGGGCCCCTGGTCGACTGGGAGGCGTGATGCTCCTCGACGGCGACGCCCTCGACACGGGTGCCGGGCCGCCGCCCGCCCTCAAGTACGTGCTGATCGACCCGTACCGCACCACCCTGCTGCGGCTCGGGCTCGGCATCGATGCGGTGATCCGCAGCGTGTACGACGCACAGTGCGGGCCTGCATGTCCGCGCCTGGACGCCGCCGGTCTGGATCAGTGGCGACGCCCGCTCCGCGTGCCGGGCGCGGAGAACGCGCTCTGGAGCATGCTGGCCGCCGGTGTGCCGGGTCTGCCCGCGGACCAGGTGGCCCGGCTCGCCGGGGTGCGCCTGCCCAAGTCGGTGGTATTCGGTGCCCAGGACGACGTGTTCACGCGGCAGACCCCGCAGGAGACCGCCCGGCGCATCGGCGCACCACCTGCGACGCTCATCCCGGGCGCCCGGCACCTGACGATGATCTCCAGCCCTGAGGCGGTCGCGACGGCCGTGGACAGACTCACGGCGGCATCGGTCGCGGCATCTCGGTAACCCCGCCGCTGCCCCGGGGCGTACGTCAAGGGCACCCTCGACTCCGACCTGCAGCAGTACCCGGTCGAGATCGCAGGCCCCGCCCTGCAGTCTTCGACGCCGCGTTCGTCACCATGCCGGTATCGGCGGTCAGCCGGGGCGGCATCGACATGGTCAGTTCCACGCCGACCACGACGGTGAGCGGCAGGAACGCCGGGCTCGTGCGTATCTGTTCGCAAACGCCGTTTCCTCGGCCCCCTCCGACCAGTACCCTGTTCGCCACTGTGCGTGAGGATCTGCCGATGCTACGCGGGGGAACAGGGCGGATGAGTGTCCGGGAATTGAAGCCTGAGGGCCGGCAGCCGGTGCGAGCCGAGGACGAGGACGAGCAGCGGCGACTGTCGGTGTTCCACCTCGTCGGCCTGGCGGCGGGGGGCATGATCGGTTCTGGCTGGCTGCTGGGCGCGGACGACGCGTTCCGCCGGGCCGGTTCGGACGCCTACCTGGCCTGGGTGTTCGGCGGCCTGCTCATGCTGCTCATCGCTGCGGTCATGGTCGAGTTGGGCACCGTCGCCCCCAAGACCGGCGGGCTGATATTCCTGCCGTTGCAGAGCAGCGGCGCGCTGGTGGCGACGGTGGTCGCGGCCGGCCTGTGGATCTTCTACGCGATCAACCTCTCCAGTGAGGCCGTCGCGATGACGAGGGGCCTGTCCTGGAAGGTCCACGGGCTCCTGGACCCCTCCCAGGCGCTCACCCTCAAAGGCTGGGGCTACGCGCTGCTGTTCATGGCGGTGATCTCCGCGGTGAACCTTGCGACCCCGCGGATCTTCTTCAGGATCAACTCCTGGCTGACGGTGGTGAAGGTCATCGTCCCGGTCCTGACCGTCGCACTGCTGATCGCGGCCGGCTTCGACCACCACAGTCCCCACGCGAGTGGCGGCGGCACAGGGAAAGGCGCCGGCGCCGCATTGGCAGCGGTCGTCGGCAGCGGCGTGATCTTCGCCTACGTCGGCTTCCAGGGACCGCTGGACTTCGCCGGGAACATCAAGCGATGGGGACGAGGAATCGGCGAGGCGGCCCGGCTTCGTAGGGCGGTCTTCGGAACGATCATCGGGGCGATGATCCTGTACATATCGCTTCAGGTCGTCTTCACGAAGTATCAGGCGTCCTACTGGAGTCCGGCCGACATCGAGCCGTCGCCCTATGCCCAGTTCGCCTTCGCACTCTCCCTGTGGTGGCTCGGGTGGCTGCTCAGGATCGGCGCCGTGATCTCACCCATGGGCGCGGGACTCGTCTTCGCCCATGCGCTCACCCGCGAGGTGGCAGCGCTCAGCCGGGCCCATCTCACCCACCGCGGGCTGCAGACCGCCCGCAAGGCCTCCCTGAAGCGGCGGTACGACGTGTACTGGCTGGTCCTGGTCGTCGACTTCTTCGTCGCGGGCGTCGCGTTGCTGGCGGTCGGCGGCAGCTGGAGTTCTCTCGTCGCGATCACCGGAGTCCTGACGCTGGTCGTCTACGCCGTCCCGGGCGTCGTCCTCGTGTCGCTCCGCGACCACCTGACCGGCTGGTCCCACCTGAGGCGCGGCGTCCGCGAGGTCCTGGCGCGGACCGGTTTCGCCCTGATCGCGCTGATCCTCTACGGGGCGGGCTGGGCCCCCCTGTGGCGAGGCATGGCGACCCTCACGGTGGGCTGCGCCCTGCTGCTGTGCCTGCCGATCCTCGCCCGGTGGCTGCCCGCCTTCGGCCGGATGTACGACGCCAAGGTGCACGTGACACTGTTGCGGCACTGGCGCACCAGTCCCGCCGCCCAGGCTGGGCTCTGGCTGATCGGCCATCTCGCGGTGCTGACGCTGCTGACACTGCTGGGCGATTCCTCGGTCGGAGTCCTCCCCCATCTCCTCGGGGGCTTCCTGGCCGTCGCCGCGGCGCTCGCGGCCTTCGAGGGCCTGGTCAGCGCGTCCAGACGTCACATGGCCGAAGTGGCGCCCATGCTGCCGACTCCGGGCACCGGCCGCCCCGCCGCGGCCGCTAACGCAGCGAACGAATGACCTCCGTGGCCTCCGCCTCGAATCCCCTGCCGCGCAGCTCCTCGACCGCCTCCTCCCGGCGGTTCGTGTCGGACCAGCGGCCCACCGTGGCACGGAGCAGGAAGTACCTGTCCTCTTCCTCCATCGTGCTGGTGCGCAGCCGGTCGACGACCAGAGCCACGCCCTGAGGGGTGACGCGCTGCTCGTTCTCCAGGCATCGTTCGAGCAGGTCCCAGCCGTCGCGGGGCAGATCTGCACCGTACAGGCAGGCGGCGATCTCGGCGATGACCGCACCCGACCCCGGGCGCACCCCGACGGAGTGGGACGGGTCCGCCAGTTCCTTGCAGGCCAGATCGACGGCCTCGGCGCGGCCATGGCCCCGCAGCCCTCTGACGTAGTCGACGAAGAGCCCGGCGTCGGCGCCCTGTTCGAGGACACGCGCGGCCAGTCTCTGGGCGATCGTCTGCGCCACACGGTTGCGGTCCCTCGGCCGCTCGATCCTGACCAGCAGAACGGCCATGTCGGTTCCGGAACGGCCGTCCGTGTGCGCCGCGGCGGCGATGCGCAGCAATCTCCTGCATTCCGGCTGGGCGTTGAAGTTGCCCAGTACCGTGTCCAGGTAGTCGAGTTCCACCGGCGAGCGGGGCCCGGCCGCTCGCGCCGTCCCCCTGGCCACGATCTCGGCGAGCAGGTCCTTGGTCGTCCTGGTGAGGGCCTCTGAGCGGTGCCAGGCGATGACGATCTCCGCCAGGTGCTCCACGTTGTCGCGCGACGCGGCGTGCTCGCGGATCAGGACGCACTTCTCCGAGGACCCCTGTCTGGCCAACTGGCCGCAGATTTCCGCGATGTCGTGCTGGGACAGCCGTTTGCCGACATGCTCCACGAGTGTGTCCGGGCTGTCTGTCCGGGTGGCGATCAGATGGGCGACGATCCGTCTTGTCTCGGGTACGTGATCCGGAATCCGCAACTGTGCGTCGACCCACTCCTCCAGGATCCGCTCGGAGGGACTGAGCTGGTGGAGCGCGCCGGCGAGATCCTGGAACTCCCTGGGAATCGTGTACGAGGCCTGCAACGGCACGTCCACCTGCTCGGTGATCGCGACGAGGGTCTGACGGAGGAGTTCGGCGGCCTCTTCCCCGCACTTCTCATCACGCAGCGCGATGTAGAGGAGGGCCTTGTCGAGATTGGTCCGACCCGAACTCGGTGTGGTGAACACGCGCAGCGTCCTGTCCACCAGCTCGCTCTTTCCGGCGCCACGGCACTCCCGGACGAAGACAGCGACGTCGAGTACCGTCCGCTGGCAAGCGATGTCATGGATGACGCCGTCCGTCAGCCGCGGGTACCGGCCATCATTCGCACGCTCGGCATCCCATTGCCGAATGGCGAGTTCCGCGGCATGGATGATGTTCCGGCTCAGCGCCGCCGTGGCCACCATGTTGACGGCGTCCCGGTAGTCGAAACTCACCGCGCATTCGATGAGCCGGTCGATGGTGCTGAGCATGGCGAACGCGTGCAGGGCCCTGATCGCGTTGGCGGGCCGGGGCCTCTCGCTGCTCTCGGTGACGGGCTGCTCGCCCTCCCGCATGGCCTGCATGCGCTCCCTGAAGGCGGCGACCGAGCACTTGGTCACCCATTCATAGCCGAAGCGCCATGGCTCCGTCGCACCGTCATCCTCGGAACGTCTGGCCACGCCGGAGCCCGCGGCCTTCTGGCCCTCCGTCATACGCGCAGTGCTTTCTCCACCTGGTTCCAGTAGCGGGCGAAGGCATGGGGCGAGTTGAACGCCTGGTTGGCCCTGACGTCGATGTGCCGCGCGAGATGCCGGCTGGCCTCATCCGGCCTGGAGCTGAGCAGAGCGACCACGTCGCCGGTCTTCCGCTCGTCCTTCAGCAGTTCATCGAGGCGGGAGCCCCGGTCCATCATCAACGTCTTGACCCAGTCCGCAGGCTCGACCGGGAGTTGCGGGACCGGGTCGCGCTTCTTCAGCTCCATCTGGTTGGTGAAGAGCGGGGTGCCGTCACGGGCGTCGTTCAGCGACATCCTCGGTACCTGGTGCTGGGCACCTGTGCAGTTCTCCATCTCCTTCTTCACCGCCTCCCGCAGGAGGCCGATGGTGAGCTGGTGATTGTGGTCCTTCGTGCCATCCTGCAGTATGTGCAGCAGATGCCCGCTGAACGGTGTGCACTTCGAGAGATTCCCCGGCAGGGCCGAACAACCGTCAGCAGGCGCGAAATTGGCATTCTTGACGGCCGTGAACACACAGGTGCCCTCGTCCAGCGCGCCCAGGACTCCGGGAAGAACGGGCTCCTCCCCCAGCTGAGGCAGCAGGTTCGAGTAACAGCAGTCGGCGATCAGAACCTTCAGCCTCGCCCTGGCCTTGCGCATGACGCGGTAGACATACCAACTGGAAAGCCAGGTCCATGGCTTGTCCCGGTAGGACGAGCCCACGGAGAAATGGACCTGCGCGCCGGGAACGTCACTCCAGTACTGGCCGTGGCCGACATACACCACCAGGAAGATGTCGTCGGGCCCCGTCTCGTCCGCGGCTTCCTGCAACGCCCTCATCACGCCGTCAGCCGTCTGGACCTCGTCCTCGGTCAGGACCCGGCAGCAGTCGGTACCCCACATCTCGTCGCCCGCGAGGACCTCGCCGTACATACGCGCGCTCGCACCGATCGGAGGATGACCTTCCATCCCCGAACTGACGGCGTACCTCGCCGGTCCTATCACCACCGCACGAGAGGCCATCTCAGCCGTCCAGCCCTTCCGCCGTCGGCTCCGCTGCCAAGTCGGGTACGGACTGGGTGCCGACCGAAGTCTCGGGCGGATCCAGCCGCTCACCGCGCCATCGTTCGACAACCCTCTTCGCGGCGTCCACCGCGGCAGACACGGCCATCTCGGTCGCCTTGCCGACCACGGCCACGAGGACGATCTCGACGATGCCGCCGGTCAGCACCTTGCCCTCGTCGACGGCTGACGAACGCCACGACAGACCGGTCTCCGCCTCCAGCTCGTCAAGCATCCGGTCCGGATCGTCCAGGCCGGTCGGCCCTTTGACGGTCACCGAGATCCTCGTAGCCATGCCAACGCCCCCGCCCCGATCCCAGGTCTACAGCCAGGACGCCGAAACCGGTTCCGCAGTTCCCGTGTCGACGCCTATACCAGCGTACTCACCGCGGCAAGAAGCCGCCCCGGCCGCGGGTATGCCCGCGGGCTGAACCAGCGCGGCCACCTTGCACCCCACGACCCGCCACGCCACGCCACGCCACGCCACGCCCTCAACGACCGTAAACCGCCAAGTTGACGCCGCCACCACGCCGACGCACCACCATCCTCGCGCTGCACATCGGGGGCGCGGAGATCCACGTGATCTATCCGGGGCACCCGAGCGGACGTCAAGCAGTCGCGGGCCTTCTTCGTGGACTTCTGGACCATAGGGTTCACGGATCGCCGCCGTGGACACCTTCACCGCCGCCACCGTCGGCTCGGTCGCGGTGTCCCTCCCCACCGACGCCACCATCGACTTCCCGTGATCCGCCCGGTGGGACCGTCGTCCCCTGCTCGCCGATGCCGGGTGCGCACCAGCACGCCCGGTATCGGCTGTCGCGGCTCAGAACGGGAAGTGGGCGTGACCGCGGGCCTGAGCCGTGACCCAGCGGATGTCGGTGAACGCCTCGACGCCGGGCTGGCCGCCGAAGCGGCCGTAGCCGGAGTCCTTCACCCCGCCGAACGGGGCCTGGGGTTCGTCGGCGATCGACTGGTCGTTGATGTGGACGATCCCGGTGCGCAGCCGGGAGGCGACCTCGAGACCTGCGCGCAGATCCTCCGTGATGACTCCGGCGGTCAGCCCGTAGGGGGTGTCGTTGGCGAGGGCGACCGCTTCGTCGGCGCTGTCGACCACGTGCACCACGGTGACCGGGCCGAAGGTCTCGTCGTAGTAGATCTTCATGTCCTTGGTGACCCCGGTGAGCACCACCGGGCGGATCAGGGTGTCAGGCCCCTCGGGCCGGCCGGTGCCCGCGGCGAGGGCCGCTCCCCGGGCGAGGGCGTCCTCGACAAGTGCGGTGATGCGCTGTGCCGCACGGGAGTTGACGACGGGCCCGATGGCGGTGGCGGCGTCAGAAGGGTCGCCGCAGTTCAGCTGCGTTAGCCGGGCGGCGAATTTCGCGGTGAACTTCTCGGCGAGCGAGCGGTGGACGATGATCCGGTCCAGACACATGCAGATCTGGCCGGAGTTCATGAAGGAGCCGAAGACGGCCGCGTCCACGGCGTAGTCGACGTCCGCGTCCTCCAGGACCACCAGGGCGTTCTTACCGCCGAGTTCGAGGACTGCGGGCTTGAGGTGCTGGGCGGCCTGGACTCCGATGGCCCGGCCCACCTCGGTCGAGCCGGTGAAGTTGACCATGCGCACCCGCGGGTCCGCGATGAGCGCGCCGACCACGTCGGCGGCGTCCGCCCGGTCGTTGGTGACGACGTTGAGCACGCCCGCAGGCAGTCCGGCCTCGTGCAGGACGTCGGCGATGAGCAGGCCGCAGGCGATCGGGGCGTCCTCGCTGGGTTTCATCACGACGGTGTTGCCGACGGCGAGCGGCAGCGCGACCGCGCGCACTCCGAGGATCACGGGTGCGTTCCACGGTGAGATGGCGGCGACGACGCCCTTGGGGACACGTGTCTGGGCGGAGATGACTCCGTCGGCGTCGGTCGCGAGCAACTGGCCGGTGGGCCGGCTGACGGCGGCGGCCGCCTCCAGCAGGATGTCGGCGGCGAGCCGGGCGTTGAAGGCCGCCCATGGGGCGGTGCCGCCGACTTCACCGGCCATGATCCGCACGATGTCGTAGCTTCGGTCGGCCATCAGCCGGGCCGCCTCGAGGAAGATCTGCCGGCGGGTGGCGGGCTTGGTGGCCGCCCACTGCGCGAAGGCGGCGTCGGCGGCGTCCACCGCCCGGGTCACGTCCTGGACGGTTGCGGCGGCGACCTCGGTGTACACCTCTCCGGTCCAGGGATTGGTGTCGGGGGTGGTGCGGGCGGAAGAGGCGGGAACCTCGCGGCCGTTGATGATCAGGCCTCGGGTGGCGGACACGGGCTGCTCCGGTTCAGGTAGGTCGGACGCTCATGCGGTCAGGCGGTGGGTCGGTTGGCTGGTCGTGCGGGTCGGCTGGGCGAGAGCCGGGCTGCCGGACGCGAAAGAGGTCGGTCGGGTCGTGGGGGGGTCGGGCGGAGGACGTCAGGTCGTGGCCGGCTGGGCGGTGGCCGGGCCGCTGGTACGCAGGGCGCGGTGGGCGAGGCCCGCGAGGAGACCGGCGACGAGGGGTGAGAGCAGGTAGATCCACAGGTGCGCGTACTGGCCGGAGAGCAGTGCGGGGCCGAAGGCGCGGGCCGGGTTGATGTTCGCGCCGGTGACTGTGCCGAGCGAGGCGATGACGAGGCCCACTCCCATCGCGATGACGGCGGGGATCAGTGCGTGCAGCCGGGGGTGGCCCATCACCACGGCGACGGCCGCGAGGATGACCACGAGTGCGGCGGTCTCGATGAGGAACAGAGCCGTCGTACCGATGCCGGGGGCTGGGGCGACCACGGCGTAGTGCATCCGGCCGACGGGGGCGCCCCACACCAGCCGGGCGAGGGCGGGACCGCTGACGGAGCCGGCCAGCTGGGCTGCGATGTAGGGCAGGACGGTGCGGGCCGGAAAGAGGCCGTCCGCCCAGAGCAAGACGGTGACGGCGGGGTTGAAGTGGCCGCCTGAGGCGCGGCCGGTCGGGGCGTACATGAGTGCGGCGAGCAGCAGGGCCACGACGGCTCCGGCCGTGCCGAGCATGAGGTGGGGGTCTTTGATCGCCAGGGGCGAGTCCGGCAGGGCGAGCACACGGACCAGGCTGACCACGCCGAAGAAGAGAACGGTGGTCGACAGGAACTCGTAGCCGGTGCGGCGGGCGAGGTCCACCCGGCTACGGGAGGAAGAACTCATGGCTGTCCTCGGGAGTTGGGGTCGGGCCGGCGGATGCGTTCACGACCAGGCGTTCGCATTTTTTCTCTGAGTGAACTTTCGTTCGTTCAGCGTGAGGCTTGAGTCTGCGACGTCTGTGCGGCCCTGTCAACGCTCGGTAGCGTTCTCCTGCGAGAACGATCAGTACGGAGCAGAAACGGGAGCGGCGCCGGCGATGGCAGGACAGGCAAGGGCCACCAGCAGCGACACCGGGGAGGCCGGGGTGGGTACGGAGGCGGAGGGCCCGCTGGCGCGCGGCCTGGCCGTGTTGGAGGCGGTCGCCCGCTCCGCCGAGCCGGTGCGGGCGGCCGACCTGGCCAGGACGACCGGCCTGGCGCGTTCCGCGGTGGACCGGCTGGCCGCGACGGCGGTTCACCTCGGTTACCTGCGCGCCGCGGGCCGTGAGCTGGAAGCGGCCCCGCGGCTGATGGAGTTCGGCAACGCCTATCTGCGCGCCGCGGGCCTGCCCGACGCCGCCCAGCCCCACCTGGACGCCCTGGCCCGCACGCTGGACGAATCCGTGTCGCTGATCGCGACGGACGGCTGCGACATGCGCATCGTGGCCCGCGCGATCCCCCCGGAGCGGGTGATTCCGCTGGGGTTCCGGGTCGGAGACCTGCTGCCCGCGGACCGCTGCGCCGCCGGCGCCGTCCTCGCCGGCGTCTGGGCACCCGAGCAGCACGCGGCCTGGCGGGCGCACCGCGCCGCCGACCCGCTGGATGACGGCTACCCGGCTCTTCCCCCACGCGCCGCACGCCCCGGCCAGGCGGATGAGGCGGAGTTCGCCGCCTGGATCAGCGAGGCGCACGGGCAGGGCTGGGCCCTGGACGACCAGATCGCCGCCCCGGGTCTGGTCGCCCTGTCCGTTCCCGTCCCCGGCCCCGACGGCAGCCCCCGGTACGCGCTGAGCGTGCTCGCCCACACGAGCCGGTGGAGTGCGCAGGCGCTACGCGACCACGGTCTGGCTCATCTGGCCCGCACGGCACGGGAGATGGGCGGCGCTCTCGCTGCCGAGCGGCCGGCGGCGCAGGGGCCCGCGCCGTCGGCGTACACCGACGCCAAGACGGAACTCGGTCCCCTGTTCCTCCAGGCTCTGGCCCGCGGGCTCGCCGTGCTCATCGCGCTCGGCGGCGCACGCGGCGGCCTCACCCTCAACGACGCGGCGCAGGCCGCCGGGCTGTCGTACCAGAGCACCCGCCGCAACCTGCTCACCCTGCTGCGTCTGGGTTACGTCGAACAGTGCGGGCGGCATTACCTCCCCGCCCCGCGCACGCTCGGTCTCGGCTACGCCCCGCTGTCCGGTCTGGGCCTGGCGGACATCGCGCGTCCGCATCTGGCCGCGCTCGCCCGCCAGGTCCGGGAGTCCGCGTCCGTCGCCGTACTCGACGAGGCGGAGGTGCGCTATCTGGCTCGCTCCGCCACCCAGCAGGTCACGAGCGTCGCCATCCACCCGGGTGTCCGGCTGCCCGCCTACGCCACCTCCATGGGTCGTGTCCTGGTGGCGGACCTGCCCCGCGCGGAGCAGGAGCGGCTGCTCGCCCAGCTCCCTCCGCGCCCGCTGACCCCCTTCACCCGGACCTCGCACCGCGAACTCCTCGGCGTCTTCGAGCAGGTGCGGCAGGACGGCTGCGCGCTGGTCGAGCAGGAACTGGAGACGGGCCTTCGCTCCATGGCGGTCCCGCTGCACGATGTGCGAGGCAGGGCCGTCGCCGCCGTCAACCTCGCCCTGCACGCGGGCCCGGAGACCCCCGAGCAGTCTCGTGAACGTCTGCTTCCTTCTCTGCTGTCCGCCGCAGGGGCGATCGAGGCGGATCTGGCCGCGGTCTTCGCTTTCTCACCGGTCCGCAGCGACTGAGACACCTCCCCAGGCGGTGCGGCCGCACTCCCCAGGCGTTGCGGCCGCCGCGGTGTCAGCGGCCGCAACGCAGAAGTCCGGCCGCCTGCTTGGCCGCAAGGACACGCCGTACGCTCTGCTCCACGTGCGCCCGCAGTGCCGGCTCGTCGCCCAGGGCGGCAAGGACGGCAGAGGTCATGGTCGGGATGTGGCCGGAGTTCACGCTCAGCACGAGGTCGCCGCCGGCACGCAGGAAGGCCAGTGCGCGTCGGCCCGGGGGTATGGCCTTGACCGCTGCCGCGTTGCCGAGGTCGTCGGAGATGACGACTCCGTCGAATCCGAGTTCCTTCCGCAGCATGTCCTGGATCACGACAGACGAGAAGGCCGCCTGGTGCGCGGGATCGATCCGGGTGTACGTCGCCAGGGAGATCATGACGAACCGGGCGCCGGCCGTGACGCCTTCGCGGAAGGCGGTCAGGCCGTCGGAGGCGCGGTCGGTGGTGGTGTCCGTGACCTGGACAGTGGTGTCGGTGTTGCCCCGGACACCGCCCAGGCCGGGAAAGTGCTTGAGGGTGGTGAGCACGCCGGCTTGGCGGAAACCCTTGACGAAGGCGGCATCGTGACCGCGGACGGCCTCGGCGGTGGAGCCGAACTGGCGGTCGTAACGTCCGATCGGGCCGTTGGCCCGCCCCAGGTCAGAGGCGACGACGTCAGCGACGGGGGCGAGGTCGAGACGGATGCCCGCACGGCGCAGTTCGCCCGCCCAGACGGCCGCGTTCCGTTGCAGCCGCGGCCCGCTGAAATCGCCCTGGGCGAGCGCGCTGGGGATGTCGGTGAAGCCCGGCCCGCGCAGTGGCTGTACCTGACCGCCCTCCTGGTCGGTGGAGACCAGAGGGGCGATGCGGTGGGCGCCCACGTCCAGGGCGAGCTGGTCCGCGCGGTCCGTCACGGCGCGCACCGCCGGCATGCCCGCGGTGGTCGGTCCCATCAGGATCACCGAGCCGACATGGTGGCGGCGCAGCACGGTCAGACTTGCCTGCGCGCTCCCGTCGGTGCCGCCGGCGACGTGGACCCCTCCCATGAACAGCTGACCCACCTTCTGGGCGGGCGACATCCGCGAGAGGATCCGGTCGACACAGGCCGCCGCCGGGCCGGGGGACGGGGTGGACCGTCCGGTGTCCTGCCGTGCCGCAGTGCCGCCCTCTTCGGCCCGATCCCCCGCTCCCGCCGCCGGTGAGGCCGGGGCCGGCGGATGGGCCTGGGTGGTGCAGCCGAAGAGCAGCACGGCGCAGGCCGCTGCCGGAACGGCGCCGAGACGGCGTGCGAAGCCCCTCCCCCGCCTGCGCAGGAAAGTCGTTGTCTGCCTCATGATGGCACCTCTCGTGTGGTTGGTCCCGGCTGCTCGGTCCGGGCAGCGCCTCGTGCATATGAGTGGCGCGGCGGGCGGGAGGAGTTCGCAGGACGCCGCGTGATGTGAGCAACTCGCACGAGGCCGACGGCCCGTCCACGGGGGCCGACCAGGGTCGCCGCAGCCGTGAAAAGCACACTGTCCTGGCCGAACCGGCAGGAGGTGTCCGATCCGGCGGCAACGGGCAGGGGAGGCTGGCACGCTCGTGGCGTTCGTCGGGGCCGACCATCCGGACCCCCTGCCCGAAAGGTGAACAGTGAATCGTCTTCTTGGTGTCGGAACAGTCATCCTGCTCGCGAGCACACCGCTTACGGCAACCTCCCCCGCGTCCGCTTCGGACCGCCTCGGATGCACCTTCTTACCGAGCGTCCACGGCACCATCGAAGAACAGCGGCTCTCGCATCCCATACCGCAGCAGCTCCTGCGCGGCAGCGAGTTGCAGGAGACGGTGGCGGACTTCACCCGGAGTCTGTGTGCCACGCGCTCGGTGGGTCAGGCCAGGACCGTGATGAGGGACCACGGACACCGGCTGTGGAAGGCGGCCGTCCGGCGCGCTCAGCAGCCCACCGCGGACCAGCAGGCCGCGGGCACGCTCAGCCACGACGATGACAGGCCCCTGTACTGGGCCCGCCTGAGCATGACCCTGGCCCTCAGGCAGTGGAACCCCGCCTTCACCGTGTCCTCGGCACAACGCGGGGCCCTGCTGGAGCTGTTGGAGCGCACCTCACGCGGCCAGGACACCATCTCCTTCGGCAAGGACACCGGAGTCAAACGGATCCTGCTCACCGGGTTCGACCCCTTCGACCTCGACTCGGACAGCCGCACCTCCAATCCCTCCGGCGCCGTCGCCCTGGCACTGGACGGCGTCACGGTGCAGACCCCGTCCGGGCCGGCCCGTATCGAGACAGCCGTTTTCCCAGTGCGCTGGCAGGACTTCGCCGACGGGACCGTGGAGCGGACGCTGGCCTCTCACTTTCGGCCCGGTCCGCAGCAGGTGGACATGTTCGCCACCGTGAGCCAAGGCCGGCCGGACCGCTTCGACATCGAGCGCTGGAACGGCGCATGGCGCGGCGGGTACCAGGACAACGACAACCTCTCCAGCACGGGGACGATCCCCATCCCGGCGGGCCTCCCCACGGTGCTCCCACAGCCGCAGTGGACGCACACCACGCTGCCCTACCAGGCCATCGTGCAGGCCGCGACGGGCCGGTTCCCCGTGTACGACCACACCCAGGTCACCGAGATCCCGGCGGGCGGCACCGAGCCGGTGGTACGCCCGAACGGACCGACGCCCGGTTCGGTGGCACGCGAGGGCGGTGGCGGTGACTACCTGTCCAACGAGATCGCCTACCGCGCCACCCTCCTGCGCGACGCGCTCGACCCGCACATCCCCGGCGGCCACATCCACACCCCCGTGCTGGAGTTCGGTGCCGGCAACAGCACAGACCTGAGCGACCCGACGTTCCTGCGCAACCGCCGGGACATCGTGGCCCAGACACGGGCCATCGTGGAGGCGGCAGCGGCCACTCTCGGCACCCGCCGGTAGCGAGCGGGACCGGTGTCCCTGGTGCGCTGCGCTCGGCGCACCAGGGACACCACGACGGCTACGACGTCGAGTTCGCTCCGGCGGCCATCGACGGGGTGCCTGGTCGGTAGGCGTGCGACACCCCGGTAACTGGCCCGCCCGGGATGCGTGTCACACCCCTCAGTCTCCAGTTCCTCTTGGCAACTCACCCATCTGTGTGGAAAGTTGAATGCCACCAGCACGATGGGCCGACCGCACGAAGGGACGGATTTCCCCTCCCCCTGCGGCGGCGGGATGACGGTGGGCGCGGGCGAGGCGCTCATCCGGCCGCGTGCGGCGTACCGGCCGGTGCACACCGACCGGGGGGACTGGCGTCCCCCTGCGCCCAATACCGTGCTGCGGTCCTGAAGCGGCGCATTGGCCTGGATCCACAACTGCCGGTCCCGGAGCCCCGCCCTAGGCAGATCCCTGGATGCGCTACGTTAGGAGAACGTTGGTTCTCGCTGAAGGGTTCCGGCCATGAAACATGGAGCAGATCTCGGCATGCTCCGCACATTCCTGTGCGTCTACCGATGTGGGGGCGTTGCCAAAGCCGCAGGCCTGCTCGGGCTGTCCCAGCCAGCCGTATCGCGCCATCTGAAAGCGCTGGAAGGCGCCACAGGCCGGGCGCTCTTCAACCGCCTGGGGCGCGGGGTCTCCCCGACCCAGGCGGGCGACCTGCTGGCCGCTCAGATAGCCACGCACCTGGACGCCCTGGAGGACGCGGTCGACACCCTCGTCCCCTCCAGCATGAAGGCTCCGATACTGCTGGGAGCGCCCGGCGATCTACTCTCCGTCCATGTCCTGCCCAAACTGGCCCCCTTGCTGGCGCAGGGTGTCGACGTCCACTGCCGTATCGGTCTCTCCCCCGAGCTGGCCCAGACGCTCCTCCACGACGAGCTGGACCTCGTCGTGGTGACGAAGATCGAACACGCCCCCACCCGCCAGCTTCATCTGCGGCATCTGTGCGAGGAGGAGTTCGTCCTGGTGGGCCGCACGGGAGAGGCGCCGTACGGGCCCGAGGACGACACACGTCGCTTCATCGGCTACTCCCCCGCCATGCCCATGGCACGGCGCTACTTCCGCATGTGCTGGGGCATTGAGCCGCCCGCGCCCGCGTTGACGGTCGCCGACCTTCGGACCGTGGTGGCCGCCGTCGCGGCGGGGGCCGGACTGAGTGTCGTACCGCGCTACCTCGCCCAGGAGGACCTGAACGCCGGCAGGCTCAGCGTGCTGCACACGCCGCTCACTCCGGTGAGCAACTCGATCTACCTGGCCACCCGCCGAGGCCGGGAACACCTGCCCCAGATCAAGGCGACGTTCGAACTCCTCTGCCAGGCAGCGTGACCACGACACGGTCGTACGTGACCGTCGCCATGTGAGTTGAGCATGAGTGGGCGCCTACGGCCACCAGAACGGCAACCCACGGTCGTCGGCGACATCCTGTACGTGGCGCGGGTGTCGACCGTGCGCATGATGACCGTCCACATCGCCCTGGGCACCCGGTTCCCCTCCTATGCCACCGCCATGGGGGGTGTTCTGGTGTCCGGTCTGGACCCCGCCGGGCAGGAGCGTGTCCTCGCCGCCTCCGAGCTGCGGGGCGTGCACCGGGCACGCCGTCACCCTCTTCGGTACGATGCACATCACCTGACCCCGGCCGGCCGGAGGGCCTTGAAGTCCGCAGCAACCTCAAGTCCCTGTCCGCGCCGCCCTGCCCACCCGAAGCCAGCCGTCGCGCCCGGCGATTCACTCGTAGATGGTGCGGCACCACACACGTACCCGTGCCATGTCAGGTGCACAGGATTCCACCCATGTGAACACACGTACTGCCAGAGATTGGTTACACGTGAGGGGGTATCCACAATCGTTGTGAGTACTATTCGGAAACGCAACGGCACATCACCTCGGAAAGAGAGCCACTGTGGCCGAGAACCTTGACGAAACCACCAGCCTCGGGCCGGTCTACGCCGCCCGGCTGGCAGAAGACCTGAAGCGCAACGCCGAGGAACAGGAACGCCTCGCCGGTGAGGCGGCGGCCCTCCAGGAGAAACTGGCGACACTGCGCCACAACCAGGCTCTGCTGGTCAACATGCAGCAGGCATTGGGACATACCGAAAAGGCAGACGAGTCGGCCGCCGCGGGCAGTGGCGAGACTGCCTCGGTTCCCCGACAGGCGACGCCGCCGACACAGGCCGACAAGGTGCAGACGGGCCGTGCCAAGAAGTCGGCAGTCGCCGCGAAGACCACGCCCGCCGCCCGCTCCACTCAGCCGGCCAAGCAGGGCAAGGAGCAGGGCCCGACGCTGCGCGACCTCGTCGTCACTCACCTCAGCCGCGAAGGCGAACCCCGGGCGGCCGTCGACGTCGCCGATGCCCTGAGCAAGGCGCATCCGGAGCGCGGCATCAAGATCACCGTCGTACGCAGCACCCTGGAGGCCATGGTCGCCAAGGGACTCGTCCGGCGCAGCAAGCGCGGCAAGTCCGTCTTCTACACGGCCGATGCCGCCCGGTCCGCGAGCACGAGTCAGCCCGCCACCGCCTGAACCCGCGGCCCATACAAGGCGCGGTCATGCCATGCCAGGCACGAACCGATCGACTGTGTTCTCGGCACAGCCTCGCCGACAGGTCACGGCCTGCTCGCGTACGTCCGCTGCGCTACGTCGTGGGAGCCACCCCACGGTGCGCCGCGGGCACCGGGCACAAACAGCTCCGGACAGAGCAGCATCCTTGACGTAACGGCGTAACTCTCACGGCGATGAGAGCCGTTGACCGACTTGCGTCCGCACGACCGACCCGGGCGCGGGCGGGTAGACGAACAGCGGCGGGGCCCACGGGGGGTCGGGAGCCTCACTGCGCACGCAATGCCCGCGGGAGGCGAGGACGGCGGCCACCGCGGCCGTCAGGATGCCGACGCTGTGAGACAGCCCCGCTCCCTCATCACCCGATGCCCCGTATATCCGCTCGTCGGGAACATTCCACGTCAGAATCAAGCAGTCCTCGGTCACATTCAGATCGATGCCGTCGGGTCCGCATGCCCGCTGCGATGCACCGACCAAGTGCACCGGGATGCCCACACGGTTCAGATCAGACCACACCTGGAACGCGAAGTCGGCGAGCGGAAGACCGGCGAGTAACTGCAACGCCGTTGAGGTCACCCACGCAGCGTACCCGCTGCATCAGGGACGTCGGGCACGGGCGCCTGCAGTCACTCAAGTGAGTTCAAACACCATCCATTTGCTGATACTTAGTGATCGTCTGCGTCATGGCTCGTCCGGTGACGGATGGGTTTAGCTGGACAAGGCCGCAGTTGGCGCCCCGACGCTGCCGTCGCGTGGTGCGAGAAAAGGGAACTCTGCGACCGGACCGTGCTGTCGGTGAGTGCGCGCGCAGGCCGCGGCACCCGCACGCGGCCGTGAAACTCACTGCACAGGAGAGACACATGTCCAGCTCGCGAGGCCGGATCACCGACGGGCAGCAAGCCCCAGCAGGCCGCGGCCACGCCGCACACTTCGCCGGCGACGGTCCACCGCCCGCTTGGAAGGCGGCGGATGCGGTGACCGCCGCATATGAGGCCTTCCCGTCCTGGTCGGCGTCAGCCCCCTCGGAACGCAGCGCGGTCTTGATGCACGCCGCTCAACTGCTGATGCTGCGCACCGGCCGCATCGTCCAGACGATGGCCGCCGAAACCGGCGCGGCCGGTCCCTGGTCAGCGTTCAACGCCAAGCTGGCGGCGCAGTTCCTGCTCGACGCCGCGGCCGCAGCCGTCCGTCCCGGCGGGCAGGTCATGCCCGCATCCTCCGAGGGGTCCTGCTCCCTACAGGTTCGCGTACCCCTGGGGGTGATCGCCGCCCTCACTCCCCGCCATGCCCCGCTCCTCATGGCGGCCCGCGCCGTGGCTCTGCCGTTGGCCCTGGGCAACGCCGTGGTCCTCAAGCCCGGCCAGACAGCCCCTCTTGCGGGCGGGCTGCTGCTGCGGGAGGTGCTGATCGATGCGGGACTGCCGGACGATGTCCTCACCGTCGTCACGCACGACCCCGACGACGCCGACGAGCTGGGCCGTGCCCTGGTCGCCGACCGGCGGGTCCGTGCCGTCACCTTCACCGGCTCGGCCGCGGCCGGCCGCGAGGTCGCCATGGCAGCGGCCCGGCACCTGAAGCCGGCACTGATCGAGGTCGGCGGGAAGAACTCCCTACTCGTGCTGGGCGATGCCGATGTCGAGTACGCCGCCGACGCGGCGGTCGTCAGCTCTTTCCTCGACGCGGGCCAGGGGTGTCTGAGCACCGAGCGGATTTTCGTCGATCGCGCCCTGGCCGACGGCTTCCTCGCCCGACTCACCGACAAGGTCGCGCGAGCCGAGAAAACCGGACCCACCTGGCCCGCCGAAGTCACCGGTGCCATGTCCGACCCGCGTGCCGCGCGCCGCGTGGCAGCCCTGGTCGCCGACGCCCTCGCCAAGGGCGCCACCGCCGTGACAGGCACCGGCCGCCTCGAGGAGAACACCGCTTCCCTCGCACCCGTGGTCCTCACCGATGTGACCGCGGACATGGACATCTGGTCGCAGGAAGTGGCCGGCCCCGTCGTCACGGTGCACGCGGTGGACAGCACCGACGAAGCCGTCGCCCTTGCCGGCACCCCGCCTTGCGGGCCGACGGCGGGTGTCATCACCCGCGACTGGGCGGCCGGTCTCGACGTCGCCCGAAGGCTCCCGGCACGCGCCGTTCACGTCAACAACCGTGCCGCCGACCCCGTGCAGGCCCCGTTCGGGCACATCACCGACTCGGGCTACGGCCCCCAGGCGGGCCTCATGGGCATCGAATACTTCACCGAAACCCGCTGGATCACCGCGGGTGTCTTCGGCCGCCCCGACTTTCCGCTCTGACCACTCCCCCCAGACAACGTTGCCAACGAACGGATCGTGCCGTGCGAACAGTGATCGTAGGAGCCGGCTCCGCCGGCCTGGTGTGTGCGTGGAAGCTCAGCGAGGATCCCGGTCACGAGGTCGTCCTCGTCGACGCGGGCAGCGACCCGGGCCCCGACGTACCGCTGGAACTCGCCACCGAGATACTCCTGCCCGCGCACTACTACTGGCAGTACACCGACGAGGACACGGGCAGCTTCCTACCGCGCGGCAAGGTCTTCGGCGGCAGTTCGGCGGTGAACGCCGCGGCGGCCACGCGCGGTCACCCCTGGTGCTTCGACGCCTGGGATTCTCCTGTGTGGACCTACGACGCCTGTCTGCCGGCCTTCCGCGCCCTGGAAGCCGACCAGCAGTTCGGACAGCAGGACTACCACGGATCTGACGGCCCCATCGCCATCACCCGATACGAACAGAGCGCATTCGATCTCGCGTTCCAGGACGCCTACCGACGCCAGGGCTTTCACCCGCTGGCAGACCACAACGCCCCCGGAGCCCTCGGCTACGGTCCCTTCCCCACCAACCGCATCGACGGCGTGCGCATGAGCACCCTGGTGAGCGTACTGCCCCACCTGCGCGGGCGTAGCAACGTGGTTCTCCGGCCGGACAGCGAGGTCCTGCGGGTACTCATCAGCGGTGGCACGGCCCATGGCGTGGTCCTCGCCGACGGAGACGGGGAGCACATCGTCGAGGCCGATCGCGTCATTCTGTCCGCCGGCACGTTCGGCACACCCGAAATCCTCTTCCACTCCGGCATCGGGGCGGCCGACGACCTGCGCAGCGCCGGCCTGCCGGTCCTCGCCGACGCACCGCAGCTGGGAAGGAACCTGTCCGACCACGTCCTGTTCCAGATGAACGTGGAGGTCACCGATCCCTCCGAGCTGCCCATGCCGGGCGGCCAGGGCACTCTGCTCACCTACGAGCTGCCCGGCGACCGTCATCCACAGGCGCAGATCTTCGCCTACCACGCCCCCTTCTTCGACCCCACCGCAGGCCCGCACACCGCCGCCGTGACCGCCTCGCTGGTCACCCCCGAGAGCCGGGGCCACCTCGCCCTCGGACCCGGACGAGCCCGCGTCCACCTCCACCACCTGACGGCGCCCCTGGACCGGTCGCGGGCGGCCGACATCGTCAGGACGGCCGCCCACATCATCGACGACCTCGCCGCCCAGGGCCGACTGAAGCTTCCCGACACACCCTGGTGGCGGGCCGAGGACCTGCCCCAGGCGTGCCGCGTGCAGGCCCTGTCGTACCACCACCCGGTGGGCACCTGCCGGATGGGACGCGACGATAAGGCCGTCGTGGACGAACATCTGCACGTGCGAGGAGTGGAGCGGCTCATGGTGGCCGACGCCTCCGTCATGCCGACCATTCCCCGGGGTCACACCAATCTGAGCGCCATGATGATCGGCTACCGGGCAGCCGACTTCGCAGCCGGCTGAGCCCCTTCCGACAGCGTGAACGACCCCGGGCGGCCCCGGAACGGCATCCGTTCCCGGGGCCGCCCGGCGCCGTGGCGGGTGCGGCGGAGACGTTTACTCCGCTTCCTGCGGGCCGCTCAGCAGGCGCTTGGTGTCCGGGCTGCTGCCCGGTTCGAGGCCGAACCGGTGTCGGCGTGGGCGCACTGTCAGCGGAAGGCCGCGTGCCCTGTCAGTGCCTGACCGAGCGCGAGTGTGTGCATTTCGGTGGTGCCCTCGTAGGTGAGGACGGACTCCAGGTTGTTCATGTGCCGGATCACCGGGTACTCCAGCGAGATGCCGTTGGCGCCCAGAATCGTACGGGCGGTGCGGCAGATCTCGATGGCCTCGCGTACGTTGTTGAGCTTGCCGAAACTGATCTGTGCGGGTTGGACTCCCGGCCCGTCCTTGAGGCGCGCCAGGTGCAGGGCCGTGAGCGTGGCCTTGTGCAGCTCCAGCGCCATGTCGACGAGCTTTTGCTGTGTGAGCTGGAAGGCGGCGAGCGGCTTTCCGAACTGCTCGCGCTGAGCCGCATAGTGAGCGGCCGCCTGCCAGGCCGAGCGTGCCGCACCCGTGACGCCCCACACGATCCCGTAGCGCGCCTCGTTCAGGCAGGTCAGCGGCGCGGACACGCCACGTGCCCCGGGCAGCAGTGCGCTCGCGGGCAGCCGCACGCTGTCCAGGACCAGTTCGCTGGTGACGCTCGCCCGCAGCGACAGCTTGTGCTTGATCTCAGGCGCGGAGAAACCAGGCGCCGCGGTGGGGACGACGAAGCCTCGGATGCCGTCGTCGGAGCGCGCCCACACGATCGCGACCTCGGCCACCGAGCCGTTGGTGATCCACATCTTACGGCCGTCGAGGATCCAGTCGCCGCGGTTGCGGCGGGCCCGGGTCCGCAGGGACGACGGGTCCGAGCCGTGGTCGGGCTCGGTCAGACCGAAGCAGCCGATGGCCTCGCCGGCCGCCATCCGCGGCAGCCATTCCTGCTTCTGTTCCTCGCTCCCGAACCGGTGGACGGCGAACATGGCGAGGGACCCCTGTACGGAGACGAACGACCGCAGCCCCGAGTCGCAGGCTTCCAACTCGCGGCAGGCGATGCCGTAGGCGAGGGCGGACGTGCCCGCGCAGCCGTACCCCTCAAGGTGCATGCCGAGCAGGCCGAGCTTGCCGAAACCCCGGGCCATTTCCTGCAGGTCAGGCAGCGCGCCGCGCTCGAACCAGTCGGCGATGTGGGGCTCGATCCGCTCGGCGCAGTACCGACGGACGGTGTCTCGTACGTCCCGCTCCTCGTCGCCCAGGAGGGGTTCAAGGCCGAGCGGGTCGGCGGGATCCAGCAAGGGGAAGGGCATGTTCAGTCCTCATGAGCCTGGTGCGGAGTACGGTGCAGCAGACGGGCGATCTCCGCCTCGTCATAGCCGAGTTCGGCCAGTACGTCTTGGCTGTGCTGGCCCAGCGTGGGCGGCGCGGACCGCACAGGAGGGCGCTCGCCGCGGAAGTTCACGGGGAAGGCGACCTGCTGGAGCGGGCCGACGAGGGGGTGGTCCGCCTTCTGGACGATGCCGAGCGCTTCGGTCTGCGGGCAGTCGTAGACCTCGTCGAGGGTGCGGATGGGAGTGACGGGCACGCCCGTGTCCGTCAGCAGGTCGCACCAGTGGGCTACGGTGGCGTCGGCCAGGACCGCGTTCATCTCGGTGTTGAGGGCGCGTCGGTTGTCGACACGGACGCGGTTGGTGGCGAACCGCTGGTCCTCGGCCCACTCGGGGTGGCCGAGGGCCGCGGACAGCTTGCGGAACTGGGCGTCGTTGCCGACCGCGATCACGAAGTGCCCGTCAGAGGCCGGATAGGCCTGGTACGGAACGAGGCTGGGATGCCCGGAGCCGAGGCGGGCGGGCCGCTCACCGGTGGCGAAGTAGCCGGTGGCCCAGTTGACGTGCAGGGCGAGCAGCGACTCGTACAGCGAGGTCGTGACGTACTGCCCGCGTCCTGTCCGCTCGCGCTCCACGAGCGCCGAGGTGACGCCGATGATCCCGAAGAGCGCGGCGCCGAGATCGCCCATCGCGTATCCGGCGCGTACGGGCGGTCCATCCGGTTCGCCGGTCAGGGACATGAGGCCTGCGGACGCTTGCGCCACCATGTCGTAGCCGGGTTCGTCGCGACGTGGACCCTGCTCGCCGAAGGCGGAGATGTGCAGCACGACCAGGCGCGGGTAGCGCTCGCTGAGCTGGCGGTAGTCGAAGCTGCGGGCCAGCGAGCTGCCGGGGCGGAAGTTCTCGACGACGACGTCAGCGGTGGCGATCAGCCGGTGGGCGGCCTCCTGGCCTTCGGGGGCTTTGAGGTCGAGGGTGACGGAGCGCTTGTTGCGGTTGGCGGCCAGGAAGTACGTGGCGTCGGGGCCGTTGAACGGTGGGCCCCAGCTGCGCGTCGGGTCACCGCCGTCGGGGTGTTCGACCTTGATGACGTCGGCGCCCAGGTCGGCGAGGGACATGGTGACGTAGGGTCCGGCGAGGATCTTCGACAGATCGACGACACGCATTCCGGACAGCGGCTCAGGCATGTGCGGCCTCTTTCGCGTCGGCAAGCGGCACCTGTCCCCCGTCGGCCACCTCGGCGAGGCGCTCGACGGCGGGACGAGGCAGCGCGCCGGGATCGTCGATGAGGGCGCGGTAGGTGTGGGCGATGAGCAACTTGCGGGCGTTTCCGGTCGCCCACCACTCGTAGTCGCCCTGTTCCAGGAGCAGTGTCGCCATGACGGCGCGACTCAGCTCGTCCGCGTAGCGTCCGACGCTCATCTCCTGTTCGTCCTCCGGGAGTTCGAGGATCCGGTCGCCCTTGGCACGCAGGGTGTGCCACAGGTCGCCGAGCCTGGTGCCGTAGGTGTCGGCGAGGGTGTGGTGGGCGTCCGTACGCCGCATGCAGCGCAGTACGTCGAGCGCGATGACGTTCGACGAGCCCTCCCAGATCGAGCCGAGGTGGGCGTCGCGCAGCAGCCTGGGGTCGACCCAGTCCTCGATGTAGCCGTTGCCGCCACGGATCTCCATGGTCTCGCCGGTGACGGAGCGGGCACGCTTGCACAGGGTGTACTTGGCGAGCGGAGTGAGGATCCGCACCAGCTCACGGGCCGCGCCGTCCCCTGCGTCCGCGGCGTCGAGGCGGGTGGCGGCTTCGAGGACGAAGCCCAGCGCGGCCTCGGCGTCGAGCAGCAGGGGCAGCAGGGTGGCCCGCATCAGCGGCTGGTCGAACAGCGGTCGGCCGAAGACCTCGCGCCGGCGGGTGTGGTGCACGGCTTCGCGTACCGCTCGGCGCATGAGCGCGGTGGCCCGCATCGCGTTGGACAGCCGGGAGGCATTGAGCATCTCGGCCATCTGCGCGAAGCCACGGGTGAGTTCACCGACGGGTGTCGCGTACGCGTCCTCCAGTGTGACTTCGCCGCTCGGGATGGACCGAGAGCCGAGTTTGTCCTTGAGCCGGTCGACGCGGATCGCGTTGCGGGAGCCGTCCGGGCGCAGCCGCGGGACCAGGAACATCCCGAGTCCTCGGGTGCCCTCGCCCTGTCCCGGCACGCGCGCCAGGGTGAGGACGACGTCCGCGCCCGGGTTGGACGCGAACCACTTGCGGCCGTTCAGCGTCCAGTGCGTGCCGTGGTCGGTGGCGACGGTCGCCGTCAGGCCGACATCCGTGCCGCCCTGCCGTTCGGTCATGAACATCGCCCCGGTGGCTCGTCGTTCGGGGTCGGTGGACGTGAGCGCCGAGATATCGGCGGCGTAGCGCTCGGGGTCGAAGAGACGCAGCACGCGGGCGGCCGAGTCGGTCATCGACAGCGGGCAGGCCATGCCGAACTCGGACTGGACGTAGAGGTACGACAGTGCGTACTTGACGGTGTGCGGGGTCTTCGTGGGCCAGCCGTGGACGCCGGGGCGGTGGGACATGGCGGCGAGACCGAAGCGTTCGTAGGCGATTTCGGCCAGCCGGTCGTGCGCCGGATGGAAGTCGATGTCGTCGATGCGCTCGCCATCCGGGGCGTACGGGCGCAAGCGGGGCGGGTTGGCGTCGGCGAGCCTGGCCTGCCGGTCGATCTCGCCGGCCGCGAGGGCACCGAGTTCGACGAGCAGCGGTTCGATGCGCGCACGGTCGTCGGGGGCGAGGACCCGGTCCAGCAGGGGGCGCAGGGCCGGGTCCTGTGCGGCGAAGTTCATCGGGGGGTTCTCCTGGAAGGAAGGGCCTGATCAGGCGGGGGATGCGGCGGGTTCCGGGGAGAGAACCGGAGCCGTCTGACCGGTGCGGGTGAGCAGCGGCAGGACGCCTGCAAGCGTGATCACGACGTATCCGAGGCCCAGAGCGACGATGGACCAGATGGAGCCAGTGGCGGTGAGCAGGTACTGGGAGACCATCGGGGCCGTCCCGGCGAACACAGCCGTGCACATCTGGTACGAGAGGGACATGCCCGTGTAGCGGACCTCGACGGGGTAGACGCGGGCGAGGATGCCCGCAAGGGCCGCGTAATACATGGCGTGCGGGAAGGTGGCGAGGCTCATGCCGAGGACGGCGAGCCAGAAGTTCCCGGTACCGACGAGCGCGAACATCAGCGGCAGCAGCACGAATTCGGGCAGCAGCATCCACAGGACGGCCTTGCGCAGCGGCCACCGTGCGGCGATGACCGCGCCGAAGGGCTGCACCAGCACCTGGACGACGAGGGCGAGCGAGACGACGGTGAGGAAGGTGGACTTGTCGAAGCCCAGATCGGTGGTGGCCCACGACAGCGCGAACGTCGTCTTGACGTAGGTGATCGCGACTCCGGCCGTGCCCGCGAGCACACCGAGCAGGACGAGCAGCGGGTAGGTGGACAGCACGTCCTTGACGGGGAGCTTGGACGTCTGTTTCCGCGCCAGGACGCCGGCCATCTCGGGGGTCTCGGCGAGCCGCAGCCGGATGAACAGGCCGACGGCGACGAGAACGGCGGAGGCGAGGAAGGGGACGCGCCAGCCCCAGGACTCGAAGGCGGCGTCGGGGAGCTGGGCGATGCCGAGGAAGGCGAGCGTCGCGAGCAAGTTGCCGACGGGGGACCCCTGCTGGGCCAAGGCTCCGTAGAGCAACTTCCGTCTGGGCGGGGCGAATTCGGTGGCGATGAGTACGGCGCCGCCCCACTCGCCGCCCATGGCGATACCCTGGATCAACCGCAGCAGCACCAGCAGGATCGGAGCGGCAGCGCCGATCTGCGCGTATCCGGGGAGCAGCCCGACGCAGAAGGTGGCGCCGCCCATCATGGTCAGGGTGACGACAAGGGCCTTCTTGCGGCCGCGGCGGTCACCGAAGTGCCCGAAGACCAGGCCGCCGAGGGGTCGGGCGAGGAAGCCGATCCAGAAGGTGGCGAAGGCGGCGAGCGTGCCGACGGCGGGCGAGGCGTCGGCGGGCGAGGCGTCGGCGAAGTAGACCTTGCCGAGGACCAGCGCGGCGGCCGATCCGTAGATGTAGAAGTCGAACCACTCGATGGTGGTGCCGATGAACGCGCTGATCCCGGCGCGACGCGCTTCACGGGTGGAGGGCCGAGCGGCGGGGGTTCTGGGGGCGGGGGTGTCTTGCTGCATGACGAGCGTCCTCTCGTAGCGGCAGATCCCGCCGCTACGTCGGGGCCGAGCGGCCGTCCCCGGTCCTGGGCGGGATGCAGGCCACTGTGCACCCCGGGATTAGGACATGTCCAAGACCAAAAATCCCCTCCGTTGAGATGTCATCCCTCATAATCGCGTCAGCCGTCGTAGCCCCGCGGGGTCGGCAATACACGCTCGGCGACGCGCAGCACGGCCTTGAGCGCCGCCGAGGGATTGCCCGTCCGCCACCCGAGGGCGATCGGCAGCACCGGCACGTCGTCCCCGGCCAACGGCCGGAACACCACATGCTCCAGACGGATGGCCTGCGCCGACTCGACCACGACGGCGAGGCCGACCCCGGCACCGACCAGGGCCAGCAGGTTGTACGAGTCGGGGGCCTCCTGCACGATCCTGGGTGCGAACGCTGCCTCGTGACAGGCCTGTACCAGGGCATCGCGCACCGCGGATCCGCGCGAGACCGGGAAGGTCACGAAGGGCTCGTGCGCCAGGTCGGCGAAAGAGACGTCCGCGCGCTGCGCGAGCGGATGGCTGTCCGGGAGGGCGATCATCAGCCGCTCCATCCGGACGACCCGGGTGCTGATCCCGCGCCGCACGGGCAGGGCCACGAAGCCGACGTCCAGTGAGCCCTCCGCGATCCGGCCGAGCGCCTCACCGGCGTACGTCTGGCCCTCCAGGACCAGCTCGATGCCGGGCAGTTCGGAGGTGACGGCCCGGGTGAGCACGGGCAGCACCGAGTAGCTGCTGGCGCCCGCGAAGCCGATCGTGACCCGGCCGACCTCTCCCAGATGGGCTGCCTGCACGGTACGGCGCACCGCGGACGCCTCGGCCAGCAGATGCCTGGCCGGCTCCAGCAACGCCTGCCCGGCGGCGGTGAGCCGCACGGAACGGGTGGTGCGCTCGAAGAGCGTGACCCCGAGATCCCGCTCCAGCAGCCTGATCTGCTGACTGAGCGGCGACTGGGCGATGTGCAGCCGCTCGGCGGCCCGCCCGAAGTGCAGTTCCTCGGCAACGGCGACGAATCCGGAAAGGTGACGTAGCTCCACCCCACAGACAATGCCAGGCCGGGCGGCTCAGTCCCTTGGCAGCCCGAGAATCGGCTCCGCGACGACACTGGGCTGGACCCATGGGCGGCGTAACCGGCGAAGGTGCCGGTGTGCGTCGGCCACCGGTTCTCCCGGGCCGCCCCGCTGGTCCGGGTCGACCACGAGCCGGGAACTGCGGACCTGGTCCAGCACCAGTTCGGCCACCGGCATGACCATGTGCCGTCCCCACCAGCCCTCGGAGACGTGACAGAAGGGCAGACAGCCGGAGTAGCCTCCGGAACGAGCTATTCCCAGCGCTCTGGGCGGAACGCGGCCTCGTCCTCCCACACGGCCGGGTGCCTGTGGGAGAGCAGCGGCAGCAGCCCGGACCGTCCGCCCCGCAAGGCCGGTGAGGTGGCCGTCGGGCCGGTGCCAACCTGGGAGCGGCGCAGCAATGCGCTACCGCTGCCCGACCGGGTCACGGCATCCTCGTCCAGCTGCCCGATCGACCCGAGTACTCCCTACTCGCCGGAGTAGTTAAAATTGGAACCACGGGGCGGGACTACGGAACGGCGAGGTGGGAGGGCACAGTGGCCGACACGGTTTGGCTCAATCAACGCCAGCTGGATGCATGGAGAGCGTTTCTGCTGGTCAGCTCATTGATCGAGCGACAGGTCGAGCAGCAGCTGCGAGACGACGCGCAACTGTCTCATCAGCAGTACGAAGTTCTCAGCCGTCTCGCTGACGCCCCGGACCGTGAGCTGCGCATGACCGTCCTGGCGGACGTAGCCCTGACTTCGAAGAGCGGGTTGACGTACCAGGTGACACAACTGGAGAAGGCCGGGCTGGTCCGGCGCCGCTCTTGCGCCGGCGACGACCGCGGGGTCGTCGCTTCCCTGACCGACGCAGGGCTGGAGAGGGTCGTCGCCGCCGCGCCTGGGCATGCCGGCCTCGTCCGCGCATTGTTCGTCGACGGCCTGTCGGATGAAGAGTTCGACGGACTCAGCAAGGGGCTCGGCGCCCTTGTCGACCGGCTGACCAACTCGGAAACCCGTCCCTCCTGAAAGGGCACTGAACGGATCCACCGACCCCAGCGACTCATCAGCGACCTGCGCTCACGGCTGTTGCGGAGCCCCGAACGACTTAACGACACCCAGGCCGGTGACCGGCGATGCACCCATGGACATGCATGGGCCGCCCGGCCTGCGGCAGGGCGGCCCACGGGTGGGGTATGACCGGGGTCAGGAGAGGGTCTTCAGGGCGGCGTTGGCGAAGTCGGCGTCGAGTTCGCCGGTGGGGGCGCCGGAGACGCCGATACCTCCGACGATCTTGCCGTCGACCTTGATGGGGATGCCGCCGGGCAGGATGCTGAAGCCGGGGATGTAGGTGAAGCCGGGCGAGGTCTTGGCGGCGTTCTGCAGGTCGGCGGTGGGGGTCTGGAAGCCGGCTGCGGCGTAGGCCTTCTCAAAGCTGACCTGGACGGTGGCGCCGGTCGCGGTGTCCGCGCGCTGCTGGTTGATGACCACGCCGTCACGGTCCACGACGGTCACGGAGACGGGGTAGCCCTTCTCGATGCCCTTCTGCATCGCGATGTCCGAGACCTTCTTGGCCACCGCCAGCGGCAGGTAGGGGGCAGTGCCGAGACGCGTACTGGTGGCGGCGGGCTGGGATGCGGCCCCGTTCGGGGTGGCCGACGCGCTGGGCAGGGTGGTCAGCACGGTGGTCACGGCGCCAGCGACGGCGAGAGCGGCAGCAGCGGTGAGGCTCTTGCGGGTCATGATGCTCTCCAGGTTGTTTGAATTGGAACTTCTTGACGGGATGGAACACTAGTCTAGAAGTTCAAACTCGAATAACCTCGGCGGATGTGACCTGCGCCACTGATGCCTCGCAGTGCGCCTTTACCTCAAATGGCGTCGACCGCAGCAGTAGGGGGCGGTGTGCAGCGCGACCGCATCCGCTATCCGTCTACAGCCCGCGCGCCAGCCAGCGTCCAGGTTCATCTGCAGCGAGGACGGGCCTGGCACTCCAGCCGGACTTCTGCATTTCTCCTGGTCAACGGCTTGGCGGTGGGGAGTGTGGGGGCGGCTTGGCGTGCGGGGCACGGTCTTGCGCCAGCCGTGGCACCAACGCACGCCCGCGCCGCATGCAATGACAGCGCCGGGCACACGCGTTTCCCGACCGCGGCCTTCCTGGACCACCTCACCCGACGCAAGACCGGCCGGGCGAATGCACACAAGAACTCGACGCCGCCTGCGCAGCCAACCGGGAACTCAGCGCCTAACCCTTGCGCGAGAACCATCGTTCTCATAGAGTCGTACATGATAGAGAGAACGATCGTTCTAAGCACCGACCGAACATGCACGCGCCGGCGGCAATACGACACAAGCCCAAGGAGACAACATGACCGAGCACCCACGCCCTCCGCTCCCGCCGTTCACCCGAGAGACCGCCATCGAGAAGGTCCGCCTGGCGGAAGACGGCTGGAATTCCCGCGACCCGGAGAAGGTCGCCCTGGCGTATACCGTGGACTCGCGCTGGAGGAACCGCGCGGAGTTCGCCACCGGCCGCGCCGAGATCATCGCCTTCCTCACCCGCAAGTGGGACCGGGAGCCGGAATACCGGCTCATCAAGGAGCTGTGGGCCTTCGGCGGCAACCGCATCGCCGTGCGCTTCGCCTACGAATGGCGCGACGACTCACGCAACTGGTTCCGCTCCTACGGCAACGAGAACTGGGAGTTCGACGACAACGGCCTGATGCGACGGCGCTATGCCTGCATCAACGACCTGCCCATCAAGGAGTCGGAGCGCAAGTACCACTGGCCGCTGGGGCGCCGCCCCGACGACCACCCCGGCCTGAGCGACCTCGACCTCTGACCGTCCGGTCCCGCGCCGTAGATCCAGGTCCCGACACTGGATCTACGGCGGGGCGGGCAGGACTTCCCCGTAGACCCTGAAAGCTCTCTGCCCTGCGATGATCGTGGGGCGTTGCTCCAGATTCGGCAATTCCCTCATCGCCCTTCGTGGAGAACTAGCGTTCTCTAGACTGAGACCAGATGCGAGAATGAACGTTCTCAGAGTTCAATGGTGCGTTCCCATGACCCTCTCGGAAACCGCAACGCAACTTCCGCCGGCGGCCCCGCCCGCGGCCGGCGAACAGCCCCGGACCGCCTCCGCGACCACTGCGCCGTCCTGCGTTCATGCGGACATGCACCGGAACGGCGTGATCGCCCTTCCCGCCGAGGAACGCTGGGTATGCACAGCCCGCCACTTCGCCGCGTCTCTGCTGGCCCGATGGGACGTTGTCCCAGAGGATCAGGATTCCGTCCTGCTGATCGTCAGCGAGCTTGCGGGGAACGCAGCCCAACACGGACGAGCCGACATGATCGTGAGCCTCACGTTCGAGGGCCGGGCCGTGTGCATTGAAGTTGCGGACTCCGGCGCCTCGGCGCCCGCGCCCCACCCTCGCTGCGCCGATCCCTGTGATGAGCACGGCCGCGGCGTGGACATCGTCGAACTCCTGGCCGACTGGACCGAGACACTTGAGGAACGGGATCACCGGCGGGACCGCGCCGGTCTTCGCGTCGCCACCGCATCAGCCGAGTCGCCCCAGGCAGGCCTTGCGCTCGCTTGAGCGGGCAACGGGCAACACGCCCGGCCCTGACCGGGCAGGGCTCGTACGGCGACGAGCCGGCCCGCACCCGGGAGTGTACTTGCGACCTGGCGCGCTATACCGTGGGAGAACGTTCGTTTTCGAGAATGGGGTGATCGAGATGGAACTCGAAGCGACTGAGCAGCGGATCCTCGATGCTGCCGAGGAACTGTTCTACGGCCAGGGCATACAGTCGGTGGGAATGGATGCCATCCGCACCGCCTCTGCGGTGCCCCTCAAACGCCTGTACCAGATCTTCCCTTCCAAGAATTCCCTGGTCGAGGCGTACCTGAGGCGGCGGGACGCGAGATGGCTTCGCGATCTGGCCCAGTACGTGGATACCTACGACTCCCCCACGCAGCGGGTTCTGGCAGTCTTCGACTGGCTGTTCCTCTGGTTCAACGAGCCGGGCTTCCGAGGCTGCGGCTTCATCAACTCCTTCGGGGAGCTGGGAGCGACCTCCCAGGCTGTGGCCGATATCGCGAAAGCCCACAAGAATGCCTTCCGGCGATATCTCGCCGACCTCGTGGCCGCCGCCGACGCACCCACATGGCTGACCGACCACCTCGTTCTCCTCGCCGAGGGCGCGATGACCACAGCGGCCATCTCTGGGTCCCCAGAGGCCGCCCGTCACGCCAAGGACGCCGCACGCATCTTGCTGCGGACCGCCCACGCAGACATCGTCGCCGCTGTCTGAGCACGCGGTCACAAGGCACACGTGAGGCTGACTTTTCGTAGGAACATCCTGGCCCTTTGCAGCGCGATTCGGAGTGTTCAGGCGCAGAGTGAGGACAGCTCGAACGAGGTCGTGATGCGGCGCGGCAGCCGTCAGGTTCTGAGTGCGGCGCCACAGCCTGTTTCAGGTAGGTGACGTCGGTGACCTGCTACCAGGACAGGTCCGTGCGCGTCTCGGCCTCAACAACCCCAACGGCCAGACCCTGACGAGCAAGCAGGGCGGAACTGAGCTTGCACCATGAGGGTGTTCATTTCCAACGTGCTGGCTCGCACCACGGCGGGCGCAGCGGACTCGTACGACCGGGGGGGCAGATCGCCGGATGGTGGTCTGGACAAGAAGGGGGCAGGGCGGCTCAGGCCCTGAGGGCGGCGGAGCAACCTGTGACTGGGGCGAGTTGGTCAACCGTGTCGGTGGGGACTGCCTGATCCAGCACTTTCAAGAGCACTGCGGCTGCCAACGCGTCAACCGCAGGCATGACCGATGCGCCGCCCCAGCCGGACGAGTCCACCCACATCTCTGAAGGGCATTCAGATGCCCCAGAGTTGGAACAGGCCGGCCGCTTCTCTCGCGCTGTTGCCTGACCAGCACACCGGGCCCACCGAACCAACCAGCGCCCCTACCACCTCGCCCGACGGAGCCAAACGCCTCGCACCGGGCGGCCTCCGTCGGTTAGTCATCGACCGCCTCAACGCCCACCCTGGCGAAGCTTTCACCGCCACGAAGATCAGCCACGCGATCAACCACTCGTCCGGTGCCATCGTCAACGCCCTCGCCGGGGACCGGCGTCGCGTCGTCCCCTCTGCCCCACGCGATGACCTGCAGTGGCAGCCCCGCTCCCCCAGGGCCAGGCCAAACCAGCCGCCGGAGGCTGCCCGACGTGCCCCTTGGCCCCACACACGGGAGGCCGCGGACCTCCTGTCAGGAGTCGCGATCCGCGCATCGGCCTGCCCGCGGCCCGGGCCGGTGCAGCGAGCCGGCGCTCTCGCGAAGGGCAAGGCTCAGGGGGTGTTCCGGTGTGCGGCGGGAACAACCGGTCCGGCCGACAGTGTTGCACCGGCCAGGAGACCGGTGCCGCAGGGGTGGGGGAACACAGAGACCAACAGGCCATCCCGACATGGTCCGGAGCCCTCGGGTCCGCGGTACGCCCGGCCATCCGACGAACGATATCGAGGGGCGACCGCTCCTACGCCTGCCGCGGACTCGGACCGACGCCTTTTCACACAGGAGGACTGCTTCATGAATGACCGGCCGTTGACGCTCATGGCGGTACACGCCCACCCCGACGATGAGGCCACCGGAACAGGAGGTGTCCTCGCACGGTACGCGGCGGAGGGCATTCGCACGGTCCTCGTGACGTGCACCGACGGCGGTTGCGGTGACGGACCGGGGGGTGTCAAGCCGGGCGATCCCGGGCATGATCCGGCGGCCGTGGCCTTGATGCGGCGTCAAGAACTCGAGGCAAGCTGCGAAGTCCTGAAGGTCAGTCATCTGGAGATGCTGGACTACGCCGACTCCGGGATGATGGGCTGGCCGACCAATGACGCCCCCGGATCCTTCTGGCAGACACCCGTGGAGGAGTGCGCTGCCCGACTCGCGGAACTCTTGCGGCGCTACCAGCCCGATGTGGTCGTCACCTACGACGAGAACGGCTTCTATGGCCACCCCGACCACATCCAGGCAAACCGCATCACCATGGCGGCGCTGGCGATGACCGCGCTGACACCGAAGGTGTACTGGACGACGGCGCCCCGCTCGGCGATGCAGCGGTTCGGGGAGGTCATGCGCGAGTTCGGTGCGGACTGGCAGGAGCCGGATCCCGCTGCGGCCACCGCGATGGCCGAGATCGGACTTCCCGACGAGGAGATCACCACCTGGGTGGACACCACCGCGTTCGGCGGCCAGAAGTTCAATGCGCTGGCCGCGCACGCCAGCCAGGGCGAGAACATCTTCTTCCTCAGGATGGGCCAGGAGAGGTTCACCGAGCTGATGGGCGTCGAGACCTTCGCACGTGTCCAGGACACCACCGGCGCGGCCGTGCCCGAGAACGACCTCTTCGCCGGGCTGCGCTGATCCACCCGCCCACCGGGGCCGAGAGAACTCATGGTCGGTACGGCTCGATCGGACGTGCTCGCACACCCGGAGGCTTGTTCATGTGAGTTCCGCTCCGGCGGCCCTTGATCATCAGGATGGCCCTGCCCGGGCGCGTGGCGATTACGAGGACGCCAGTCCCCCAACCACCCGGTCAGGGCGGGGCACCACCCGCGTCACCGTCCAGTACGACGGCGCCGAGAAATGCTCCCCCCGCTGGGGGGGGAGGGTGGGGCCCCTGTCATCACCCGCTGCCGTCGGCAGCCGGATTCCCGGCTGCTGTCGACGTATCCGCCCTGGTGCGGTCGAACAGGGCTTCACCTGTGCGCGGCTGCGCGTGCAGGCCCTGGTCGAGTCGGTCCCGCCATCTCTCCGCACCGCGCTCCGCCGCTTCCGCGGGCTTCGCGCCCTTCGCGTAGTTGAGGATTCCGTGCACCACGACGACCGGAGCCATGCCCCGTCCTCTCCCCGTCACCGCAAGCCCCCCGGCGGCTCCTGCACCGCTCCATACCCATGCCCCGTGCCACGCGCTCCGGCGTGAGGGTCTCGGGGCACGGTGTCGGCGGGCCTCCGAAGCGTTCTTCGGGCAGGTAACGGGGACGGTGGGGCCGATGGCGGCCCGGCGAGGCCGACCGGTGCCCGCGCGGGCGCGTGATCAAGGTTCGGTGGCACGGGATGTCCTGCGCCACCGAACCTTGAGTGTGTGCCAACCAAGTTTGAGTGGCCTGATTTACTTACTCGTGACGTGGCCTACGTCGAAGGTCGGCGGGTTGGCCTGGCCCGGCGTGACCCGTGTTCAGGGGCTCTCCAGCCAGTCCGTGTACCAGGCGCGAAAGCCGGGGCTAACCGGTACGAAGCCGCCCCAGTCCGGATCGATCTGCCAGACCTGGCCGGCTCGCGGGCCGTTCAGGACCAGCCGTGTGAAGATGCCGCAGCCCTGTTCGGCCAGCGTGACCGTGCCCCGGGTCAATGCGTCGGTCGGTGCGCCGATCCGGCCGGGCAGAGGTGCGGTGACAGGGAACGGCTCAGCGAGTCGGCCCGGCAGTCGGTCTTCCCGCCACTCGGCGTCCACGGCCCACTCGTCGTCGGCCTCCGGGCGGGAGACGGTCAACGGCATCAACCCATGGCTGGGTCCGGCAGGGCCGTTGCCCACCTCTGCGACGAAGGACCGGTACTCCACCGGCAGACCGATGCCGTGGGATTCCTCGAACGCTCGGATCTCCGCCTCCGGCAGCCCGGGCGACAACTCGTACCGGTGCGTGTCCGCCCCGAAGCGCGCCAACCCCGGATCCCGTGCTGCCATCTCCCGTATCCGTGCGCGTACGCCGTCCCCGTCCCAGCTCTCCATCCAGCGACCGTAACAAGGGCGTCTTCGCCCCGGTCCGCCGAGCCCTCAAGCTACGCCGCTGCCAGCGGCGGGTTCGGCGGCTGCGCTTCTGACCAGGGCACTCAGACTTCCCTACGTTGTCCTGCGGGACACGGTGAGTCCTTCGTATGGTTCACCCACCCAGGGGCGTCAGGGGTGGCCTTCAAACTCTGCCGGCACACCTCACGGCGGCACAACTTGGCCGCGATCCGGACCGGCATCGATGCCGGAAAGACCCACCACCACTGCGTCGCGATCAACGACGCCGGCTGCCAGCTTCTGTCGCGACGCGTCCGGAACAACGGGCCGCAACTGCTCGAACTTCTCGCCGACGTCCTGGCCGGGGGCGACGAGGTGACCTGGGGCAACGACCGTGCCGACAGCGGAACTCGAGCCCGTCCCGCCCAGTGCCCTCGCGGCTTGGCAGACCGCATCAGGAATCGGTGAGACGGGACAGACAGCGAACGTTGATGATTTGCCACCGCAGTCCGACTGGCGGGTACGGCAGTGGTCAGTGGCCGCCGCTCGGGGGCTCGCAGCCGGTTCCGTCGGGGTAGCCGCCGAAGGCATCCGCCTTGGTGGAGTCACTGCTCATGGTGCCCTCCACACACCAGGGAGAGGCGCCGATGTCGATGAGGAAGCCGACCCCGGCGGATCCGTCCTGGTACGCCTGCACCTTCCCGGCGGAGTAGCCGAGGCTGGTCAGCGCGTTGCGGACGCCGTCCGGGGCGAAGTCGCCGCGTTGGCGCAGCGGTTCGAGTGCTTTCTTGACGCGTCCGACGGCTCTGAGTCCGTCGCAGCGGCTTTGGCCGTGGAGCGGGATGGGAACTCTGAAGCCGTGGTTTTCGGCATAGTGGTCGGTCGGCGGCGCGGTTGAGCTGGGGGTAGCGGCGGCCGTAGGCGCCGTCGGCTTGGGGCTCTCGCCAGGGCAGGGGAAGTCTGCTGGTGTACTCGGCGTCGATATGCCGGTCGGCGTTGGATGCGAACGCCGGTACGCGTCGGCGGCATCCCCTGCCCGCTGCGTTCCGCACCCCGCCGCCAGCAGGACCATCGCCGCCAACGGCAGCATCCCGAGCCGGACCCTCGTCTTCCTTAGCGTCGTCATCCCAAGATCCTCCCCCGCGGCTCGGTGGGAGTCATGAGTACTTTTACTCATCGGGCCACAACACCCCGGTCAGCCTTCTCCACGTTCTTCCGCGGGACGGGGCGAGCCCTTCGTATGGTTGGCCCACCCAGGGACGTTCGGGTCTGATTTTCAAACTTCTGCCGCTTGCGGCTTCCATCACCCGAACTGTCAGCTCGTTGCGGGCTCTCAGCTGTCAGTGGTCAGAACCTTCATCAGGGCCTCGACAGCGACCACGGCATGCGGGGTGGCCAGCACAAGCACCGGCTCAGGGCTCTGCAACAGGAGCCCGCTCCACACTCGGAAGACGACGCTGCCGTCCGCCCCCTCCTTCGCGAAGGAGATACATCCCGGCACATATCTCACGTCGTCGCGCCCCCCGGGCACCCAGGGCGGAGGACCGTCCGAGAACCGGAGGTAGTTGTGACTGGTGGACGGATACCACTGGCTCAATGCGGTCGCCCGGGCGGCCAGCACCAGCTCCTCCTCAACAGGAGGTACCCACGAGTCCGTGTCGCGCAGCAACGCATCGTGAGTTCGTGCGCATTGGATCTGCCAATCCCAGTCATCGTCCAGCGACCATTGGACGCCATCTCCCATGCGCCGAGTCTGACCGAACTCCTGGGCGCGGGTAACCCCCAACGGGAGCGGACTTGGGATGCTCCTTCCTGGTCCCGATCTCAGCCGATCTGGCACGACTCGCCCGTCGTCTCAGGCGATCTGGCCGATGTGACGACCGACTGCGCGGTGAAGTCGAGGAATCCGAGGCTGCCGCCCGTCAGGGGGAACCCGGAGTGGTTCAGCCCGGGCAGTCCCGACCTTGCGCTTCAAGGCCGTGGGCTGCCCGGGCGTTCTCGGGATGCCAACCGTAAGTGTCAGCCTCGGAGTGCGCCGAAGAAGGCGCGGACGTCGGTGACGAACGCCTCTGGCTGCTCCAGCGCGAGGAAGTTGCCGCCGCGTTCCAGCTCGGTCCAGTGGGTGACGTTGTGGTCGCGCTCGGCGAAGCGCCGGATGGCGATGTCGGTGTGCAGGGCGACGGCCACGCCGGTCGGGACGGTGCCGCGCGGTTTCGGGGCCCAGGCGCTCGGGTCGTGGCCCGACTCGTAGTACAGGTTCGCCGAGGAGCCCGCCGTACCGGTGAACCAGTAGACGCTGATGTTGGTCAGCAGGCGGTCGCGGCCCACGGCGTCCTCGGGAAGTTCAGCGGCGGGGTCCGTCCATTCCTTGAACTTCTCGGTGATCCAGGCGAGTTGGCCGACCGGCGAGTCGTGCAGTCCATAGGCGAGGGTCTGCGGGCGGGTGGACTGGATGGCGTTGAAGCCCATCTTGTCCTGCTGGAAGTTCTCCAGCCGGGCCAGCCGCTCCTGCTCGAGCTCGGTCAGCCCGTCGAGTTCGGCGGGGTCCCCGGAAGGGAAGGTGACCAGGCCGTTGACGTGAACGCCGATGACCCGGTCGGGTGCCTGGCGCCCCATCTCGGCGGCGATCCAGGCTCCGCCGCCCGTTCCCTGGACGCCGTAGGCGCCGTAGCCGAGCCGCCCCATCAGCTCGATGAATGCGCCTGCGATGCGGCCAGTGTTCCATCCAGCCGCACCGAGCGGACCGGAGAAGCCGGTGCCGGGCGTTGAGGTCACGACGACGTGGAAGTCCTCCGCGAGCGGCCGGATGACCTCGACGAACTGCACGAACGAGCAGGGCCAGTCATGCAGCAGAAGCAACGGCACGGCCGTCGGGTTCTGCGATGGGACATGCAGGAAGTGGATGTTCTGACCGTCGATCTCGGTGGTGAACTGCGGGAACTCATTGAGCTCCGCCTCCGCTTTGCGCCAGTCGAAACCGTCGGCCCAGTACACGGCCAGGTCCTTGAGGTAGGCGGTCGGCACGCCCCTGCTCCAGCCGGCGCCGGGGATCTCGCTGCCCCAGCGGGTACGTGCCAGCCGCTCCCGCAGGTCATCGAGTTCGTCCTGCGGGACGTCGATACGGAACGGGTGGATCCGGGCGTCGGTATTGCTGCTGCTCTCCATGGGTAAGACAGTATTCTCAATATAGGCACACTACGTGCCTAATGGCACAACAGGCTGGGTCTCATGCTCGATACCTCCGCACGGTTGCTGCGCCTGCTCTCCTTGTTGCAGACCCCGAGGGCCTGGCCCGGATCCGAACTGGCCGAGCGCCTCGGGGTGAGCGGCCGTACCATCCGCAATGACATCGACCGACTGCGCGAACTCGGCTATCCAGTGGACGCCACCCGCGGAGCCACCGGCGGCTACCGGCTGGGCGCCGGGGCGGCGATGCCCCCGCTGCTGCTCGATGACGAGGAAGCCGTCGCGGTGACGGTCGCCCTGCGCACCGCTGCTCAGGGCGCCGTCCCCGGCACCGCCGAGACCTCGCTGCAGGCACTGGCCAAGCTGGAGCAAGTGCTGCCCTCGCGGCTGCGCCGACGGGTGCGGACTCTCCAGGCGTACACCGTGGCTGTGCCGGCCGACCGACCGGTCCCGACCATCTCCGCGGACGTGCTGACCACTCTGGTATCCGCTTGCCGCGACCGGGAACGGCTGCGCTTCGACTACCTGGACCACACCGGCAGGCCTACCCGCCGCCTTGTGGAGCCATATCGGGCGGTGAACTGGGGGCATCGCTGGTACCTGCTGGCATGGGACGTCGAGCGCGAGGACTGGCGGACCTTCCGGGTCGACCGGATAGAGCCCCGCACCCCGACCGGACCGCGCTTCACTCCGCGCGAACTGCCTGGCGGTGACGCCGCGGCGTACGTCTCCCAACGGGTATCGGGCGCGGCCTGGCGCTACCACACGCGGGTGATCGTCCACGCCCCGGCAACGGCGGTGATCGAGCGGATCAACCCCGCGGTGGGCACGGTCGAGGCACTCGACGCCGACACCTGCGTCCTGATCACCGGCGCCGACACGGTGCAGACACTCGCGGTCTATCTGGGCATGCTCGACTTCGACTTCGACGTCACCGAGCCCGCGGAGCTGGTCACCCACCTGCGTCGACTCGCGGGCCGCTACGCCCGCTCCACACCGCCTACCCGCTGAGGCGGAAGGACCCGCCAGGTCCGCCGGGCCCGGTACCCACCAGATCCGCCGCTGCCGGACCAGATCATCTGAGAAGCCGCTGCCGTACCGATCTCCAGGCAACGAGCGAGTGTCCCTCGCGGAAGGTGACGACCCTGTGACGGATTGCATGCCATGATCGGAGGCATGGGCTCCAACGTCTACTTTGACATCGACATCAACGACAAATCCGAAGGGCGGATCGTCTTCAAGCTGTACGACGACGACGTGCCCAAGACCGCTCGGAACTTCCGCGAGCTGGCCACCGGCGAGCATGGCTTCGGCTATGAGGGCTCGAAGTTCCACCGCATCATCCCGGAGTTCATGCTTCAGGGCGGTGACTTCACACGTGGCGATGGCACTGGCGGCATGAGTATCTACGGAGAGAAGTTCGCCGACGAGAACTTCAAGCACAAGCACACCAAGGAAGGCCTGCTGTCGATGGCGAACGCGGGTCCTCACACGAACGGCTCCCAGTTCTTCATCACTACCGTCAAAACGGCCTGGCTGGACGGTAAGCACGTCGTCTTCGGCGAGGTTGTCGAAGGCTTCGATCTGGTGAAGAAGATCGAGGGGCTGGGCACGCAGACAGGTAAGCCCAAGGCAGTCGTCAAGATCGCCAAGTCGGGCACAGTCGACAGCTGAGCAGCCGTTGCTCTATCGATCTTGGTGATCGTGAGTTCGAGGCCGTCGACTCAGTCGGTGGCCTTCTGGGCGACCAGGCATGAAAGCAGGACCTCACACACAGCTCGTGGGTATCGAATCCAGCCGAGCAACAGGAGGCCCCTGGTGCCGCAGTTTTCCGTGTCTACGCTGGTGTCTTCCAACTCGGTCGCTCGGTCGTGTGATTGCCTCGCTCACCGTTTCGAGAACGCCAGGGAGTGATCACACAGGCGGGCCGAAATAACCATCCGCCATGAGCGACGCGGAGTGGTCCGACGTGCGCGACGCGATGCCCGTCCCCGCCTGGCTGGAGAGCAGGGGCGGGCAACCGGAGGGCTACTCCCATCGGCAGATGGGCGACGCGGTGCGCTATCTGGTCGCGGGCGGCATCACCTGGCGGGCGGTGCCCGCGAACTCCCCCGCGGGCACCGTGTCTACGCGTTCGCCTGCCGCTGGGGCACGCAGGGGCTGCTGGCCGAGCTGCACAACCGGCTGCACGGCTTGGCGCGTGAGGACGCCGGCCGCGCCCCGGAGCCGACCGCCGCCATCGCCGACTCGCAGTCGGTGCGGGCCGCCGCCACGGTCCCCGCGTCCTCTCGCGGCTACGACGCGGGCGAGAAGGTGCCCGGGCGCAAGCGCCACATCGTGGTGGACTGCCTCGACCTGCTCCTGGTGGTCATGGTGACCACCGCGAGCGTCCACGACAGCAACGCCGCCGTGCCCCTGCTGGAACGTCCGCGGGACCGCTGAAAGAAGATCACCCTGGTGTGGGCCGACGGCAGCTACGCGGGCCGCCTGGTCGTCTGGTCGAAAGAGCAGCTCGAACTCACCGTACAGATCGTCAAGCGCACCGACGACGCTGCGAGGTTCGTGGTGCTACCAAGGCGCTGGTACGTGGAGCGGACGTTCGCATGGCTGTTCTGCTCGCGCCGACTAGTGCGCGACTATGAGACGCTGTCCGCCGTCCATGAGCAGATGGTGCTGTGGTCGTTGACGATGTTCATGAGCCGCAGGCTGGTCCGTCGGCGAGCGTGAACCGGCCCGGGGCCGGCTCAGTGGCCCAGCCGCGGTCCGCGAGCCGCTTCATCTTCGACCGCACACCCTCCACGCTGGCCGGGCACAGCCCGAGTACGACGGCGTTCTCCTGACGCCTCATCACTTCGCCCCCGCTCGACCGGCGTTCCACCAGCGCGGACAGGACGCGCTGGTAGTCCGCAGCGGGCACGTCCGTAGTCAACTCGGGCCGCCACACCGGCACGATCGAACCCGTCCGTACAACCCATTCGGGGCAGACACCACGGTGGGCGCGCCCGCCCCCGGCACGGGATCCGGCTCCGGCGCGGAGAGAGGGGACCTCAGCCCCGGTGGGCTGGATGGCGCTGCGGTATCCGGCCTGGCCACGACTGCTGCACCGCCAACTCGTTGGGCCTGATCAACTCTGACGGATAGGTTGTCGGTCCATGGATCGACGCCCGCTCAAGCTCGTGGCCGACGTATCACTCATGCTGGTCGGCACCCTGCTGGGCATTGCCACCAACTACGCGACCGGGCAGACGGACCATGTCCCGCTGCCGCTACGGCTGTTGCGGGACTGGTCGGTGCCACTGATCGGCATCGCACTGGTGCTGCTCGTCGGGGGCCAGATCGCGTTGCACTTCCTCGATCGGCCGGCGCCGGTGCGTCGTGAGTGGGACCGGGACCAGCCACCGTACCCGGGGCTCGAAGCCTTCACGGAGGACGATGCGGCCGTCTTCTTCGGGCGGGACCGGGAGATCGCCGAACTGGTCGGGCGGCTGCACCCGGCGGTGCCGGGGCGGGCGCAGCGGTTCGTTACCGTGGTCGGGCCGTCGGGCAGCGGCAAGTCGTCATTGGTGCGCGCCGGACTGCTGCCGACGCTGGCCCGGCGTCGGGGACGCTGGACGGTCGCGGCACCGTTCTCGCCCGGCGCGGATCCGGTCGGCACTCTCCGGCAGCGGCTGTCCCACCTGCCCGGCGAACGACCGGCGCTGCTGGTGATCGACCAGCTGGAGGAGTTGCTCACCCTGTGCGGTCGCGAGGAACGGGACGGGTTCCTGACCGCCGTTGGCGAAGCTTTGCGCCGTGACCCACGGTTGTGGGTGGTAGCCACCTTGCGCTCGGACTTTCTCACCGGGTTCCTGGAGTCCGGTTTCGCCGAGCTGGTGCGCGAGCCGACCCTCGTCGGCGCGCTCGGCCGGGACGCGCTCCACGAGGTCATCGAAAGGCCCGCCGAGCAGGCAGGGTTGACTTTCGCGCCTGGCGTCGTGGCCCGCATGGTCGACGAATGCGGCGGCGGCGACGCGCTGCCGCTGCTCGCCTACACCCTCCAAGAGCTGTACCGGCGCGCCGGAGGAGCTGGCGGGACCGCGAGTGAGGAGGCCTACCGCGCGCTCGGCGGCGTCGCCGGAGCCCTGACCGAACAGGCCGACCGGATCACCGCCGAGCTAGGGGTGGCGCCCGTGATCGAGACACTGCTGCGGTTCGTCACCGTGGACCGCAATGAGGCCACCCGGCGCCGGGTCCGCCGTGCCGACCTCACCGCGCAGGAGCAGAAGGTCGCCGACGCCTTCGTCGCCGGACGTCTGCTCACCGGCGACAGGGACGTGCTGGACGTGGCCCACGAGGCGCTGTTCCGCCAGTGGGCGCCGCTGCGCCAGGCGGTCGTCGCACGCGCCGAGGAGTTGCGCCGCCGCACCGAGGTGGAGCGCTGGGCCCAGGACTGGGACCGGGTAGGGCGTCAGGACGGATACCTCCTCACCGGGGAGCGGCTGTCCGTCGCCCGGCGGTGGATGGCGGAGTCCGCGCGGGCGCTCGGCACGACGCCCCTGGTCGAAGAGTTCGTGGACCGGTCGCTCCGGGCGGACCGGTCCACGATGCAACACGCTGCCGACGCGGTGGCCGTCCGGGTGCTCGAACGCCTCGACAGGGAGCCGGAAGCCGCGGTGCTCGCCGCCCTGTCGGCGGTCGAGGAGTGCGCGGCCACTTCCGGCGCGGTGCAGGCGCTGCACACGGCTTTGGGCGCGGCGCGTCTGCGAGCGGTGCTGCGTGGCTTCGAAGGCGGTGCGTCAGGGGTGGCCTGGTCGCCGGACGGGCGGCAGCTGGCCGTGTCGAGCGACGACGGCACCGTCCGGGTGTGGCAGCCGGACCGCGACGCTCGACCGGTCGTGCTCGCGGGGGACGGTGCCTGGACGCAAGGGGTGGCCTGGTCCCCCGACGGAGGCAAGCTTGCGGCAGGCTGCCGGGACAGCACGGTCCGCGTCTGGTCCACCGGCGCCTGGGCTGAGTTGGCCGTCCTCCGCCACACCGCCGCGACCGGAGACCGTGAGGAGGGCGTCGGCGGCGTGGCCTGGTCGCCCGACGGCAGTCGCCTGGCGTCGGGCGGTAGCGATTGCGCCGTGCGGATCTGGGATGCCGGCACCTACGCCGCGTGCGCGGTACTGCGCGGGCACCGGCGCATGGTCTGGAGCGTGACCTGGTCAGCTGACGGGACGCGGGTGGCCAGCGGCGGAGAGGACGGCACGGTCCGGGTCTGGGCCGTGCCCACCGGAGCCCTCGTCACCGCACTCACCGAACACGAGGGCAACATCGAGTCGGTCCAGTGGTCGCCGGACGGTCACCGGCTTGCCTCGGCCTGCGGTGATGGGGCCGTACGCATCTGGGACACCCGCAACTGGGAGGTGGTGTGGGTACAGAATTCGGAGGTCATCAACTCCCTGGCCTGGTCCCCGGACAGCACCCGCCTCGCCGGTGGTGACGCGGACCGCACGGCCTACGTGTGGAACCTCTCCGGCACCCGAGGCGAGCATTACGCGACCGAAAGCGAGATCCAGCTCACCGGCCACGTCGACACCCTCTACGGAATCGCCTGGTCCCCCGACGGAAAGCAAGTGGCAACGGCCTCTCGCGACCGCACGGCGGTGGTCTGGGACGTCTCCGAACCCACCAACGTCCTCACCGGCCACGATGATGCCGTCCTCCGTGTCGCCTGGTCACCTGACGGGACCCGCATCGCGGCCGCTTCCCAGGACGCCTTCGTGCGCATCCAGGATGTCGCCACCGGCCGCACAACGGGCGGTTGGCCCGCCGTCGGGGTGACCGACGTGGCCTGGTCCCCCGACGGCGCCCGCCTGGCCATCGCCCTGCGCGACGGGTCCGCGGTGGTGCGGCGGACCGACGGCAGCGACGACAGCCTCAGCCTGACCGGGCACGCTGAGGAACTTTCCCACGTCACGTGGTCCCCGGACGGCACCCGCATAGCCACCGGCTCCCACGACGGAACGGCCCGCATCTGGGACGCCGTCACCGGTGCGCCCGTCCATCTCCTGCGTGGCCACCAGGACTGGGTCGCCGGTACGGCCTGGTCACCGGACAGCCGCTACCTCGCCACGTCCAGCACCGACCGCACCGCCCTCGTCTGGGACACCGCCGATGGCACCACCATCACCACCCTGCGCGGTCACCTGGACTACGTCTGGAAGGTCCACTGGTCCCCCGACGGCCAGCGCCTTGCCACCTGCTCCCGCGACCGGACCATCCGCCTGTGGAGCCCTGTCGAAGGCACCGAACTCGCTGTCCTGCTCGGCCACGAGGACCGGGTCCAGAACCTGGCGTGGTCGCCTGACGGGACCCGTATCGCGTCAGTGTCCCGGGACCGCACGGTCCGGCTCTGGGACCCGGACACCGCCACCCAGGTGGCCGTGCTCGGCGTCCACGCCGACTGGGTGAACGGCCTGGCCTGGCACCCGGACGGCACCCGCCTGGCGACCGCCTCCCACGACCGGACCATACGCCTATGGACGCTGGCCGATCACGACGTCGACGGCCTGCTCAGCCGCGCCCGCAAAGGAGTCTTCCGAGAACTCACCGCCCAGGAGCGCCGCACCTTCCTGCTTCCGGACAGGCGCTGAATGTGCTGGAGCAATGCCGATGAGTAACGAGCACCTCAGCTGGTCGACTTCGGTTTGCGCCACCAGTGACTTGCTTGCTGGCTGGCTGGCTGCGGGTGAGACGCTCGGTTATCACGCTGAATGCCCACGTCAGGTGGGCCTCGGAGTGCCAGGGCAGGCATTCGAGCCGACTCGGACCGTTCTGTTCCCCAACCTCGACACGCGTGTGCCTCCGGTCAATGTGACTGGGCTGACGTGTGTCGAGGTCGTTCGGCCACACTCCACGGAGCCACTGGAGTCCCAATCGCGGTAGCGCGTCGAGGCAGCGAGGATGCGCTAGCAGTCCGGCGAGAATGGTCTCCTCCGCGCCCGGCTCACGGTGCGGGCTCAGCATCAACTTCCGACCGCCCACCTGCCTTGGCGCCGACGCGGCCGAGGCGCGCTCGCCCGCTCAAAGATACGTTCACTCAAAGACAGGATGCACCCATCGTCGCTGAACTCAGAGCTCGCGCCGGTAGCGGACCTCAGTGAGCGTGATCTCGTCGTAGACGTCATCTTGAGCCGCACCATCGACTTGATAGCCGGCCCGCTCGTAGAAGCGCCGGGCTCGGTGGTTGTCACAGAGAACCCACAAGGCCGACGCTCCGAAGCCCTGGTTCTTCATCTGAGCGTGAGCCTCGCCCAGGAGCCTCCGACCGATGCCCTCGCCGATCAGATCCGGCAATACGTACAAGGCGTAGACCTCACCCACCTGCCTCAGACCAGACATCTCACTGCGGCACGGCCCAAAGCAGATCCATCCCACCGGGCCACGGTCACTGAGCGCCACGAGGTCTCGGGACTTCCGACGGGTTGAGAGAACAACTGCCGCCTCTGACCGGCATCACCTTCGACCGTCATTGCATCCAAGTACGTCTGGGGAACGATGCCGGCGTACGCCGCCTGCCATCCCCGGGCCCGGATCGCCGAGACGGCCTCAATGTCAGGCTCAACCATCTCCCGCACATGCACCATCGCGTCACAGTAATGCCGCAGGCACCTCAGAACGAGCTGCTTTACCTCGCTGCCGAAGAACCGAACACACCAGCCCTTTGACCTGCGACTGCAAGTTGACGAAGGCTCGATGTAGCGCATCGTGGTGGCGATCCAGGCGTGTCCCAGCGGCTCCTGGCAGGACGTGCGGGGCGAGCTTCCCGGCCCAGGCCGGAAGGTGGCGCACGCTGGCCTCGGCCAGCGCGGTGCGAACTACCTCGGTGCCGGCCGGGCCGGAGGCCGTGCGCTCCAAGTGCCTGACGTCGCAGTGGATCGTCCCGTCGGTCAGACGGGCTGACGCACATGCCAGGACGAACGCGGCCAACACATCAGTCTCGGAGTCCTCCAGCTCCCCCGGACCCGGCGCCCCGCGGCTCAGCCCCACACGATCGAGTGAGCAACATCCTGGCCAGCACCTGGAACAACACCTCGGCGATCGATGCTCCGCTGACGAACATCAGAGTTGTCGCACACGGTCCGAGCCGCCCCGCACGGACATCTTGCCCGGCGTGTCGTCGTAGCAGTGGGTAAGCGGTGAGCACCCACGGGTCGGTGAGCATCGTGCCGGTGCAGACGCCGGCAGAGGCGTTCTTGTGCTCGATGGCCACCTCAGTCGACACATTGTGTTCAAGCACCGCGGCCCGTGCCCTGGCCAGGTCGCAGAGGACCGGTCGCAGTGTGATCGACTCGGCCGGGATCCGGGCGAGACGGTCCCCGCGCTCCCTCAGTGTGCCTTTGCTGGGCTTGAGCGTTTGGTCCAGTTCGACGAGCCAGTACTGTAGATCGGCCTCCAGCATGCTGCGGCCAGCGCCGGAGCCTCTTGGCCATCAACAGGAACAGCGGTCTGCTCCACGGCACGATCTCGGCGACGACATCGACCGGCTCGTGGCGCACGGTGAACGGGGTGCCGTTCAGGTTTTTCAGAAGCGGACTATTCCCGTAGGTCGGTCAGCTTCTTCCTGAGCCGAAGGACTGCTCTTGTGTGGATCTGGCTGACTCGGCTCTCGGTCATGCCCAGTACCTGCCCGATCTCGGGGAGCATGAGCCCTTCGTGGTAGTAGAGGGTGACGACGGTCCTCTCGTGTTCGGGGAGGCCGATGACGGCGCGGGCCAGCAGTCGTCGCTGCTCGCGGTCCTCGACGACGTCGACAGGATTGTCGGCGGCAGCGTCCTCTAGCGTGTCGACAAGGCTGAGCTGGCCTCCATCATTCCCTTCGGTCTGCAGCAGCTCTTCCAGTGGCACCACGTCGGCCCGCGACAACTGGCTGAATACCGAGTGGAGTTCATCGAGCCCGATGTTCAGTTCGGCGGCGACCTCGGCATCCGAGGGGCTGCGCCGGAGACGGGCCTCCAGCACTGCGTAGGCGCGTTCCACGGCGTTCGCCTTCAGCCGCACCGAGCGGGGTATCCAGTCCAGGGCACGCAGCTCGTCGAGCATTGCGCAGCGGATCCTGCTAATCGCATACGTCTCGAACTTGGCGGTCCGCTCAGGGTCGAAGGTCTTGACGGCGTAGAAGAGTCCGAACACTCCGGAGGAAACAAAGTCGGCCGACTCGACATTGGATGGGAGGCCGGCGCCGACTCGGCCCGCCACGTAGTTGACCAACGGCAGGTAGTGCAAGATCAATTGGTCCCGCAGCCGCTGGTCGGCTGTCACCCTGTACAACTGCCACAGTTCTTCGACCGAGGAGAGCGTGCGAGGTTGTAGTCGCCACCGCAACACCATGGTGTCCCGGTCAACAAGCACCTCTGGTGCCCCGGACACGCTCTCCCCTCGCTCCTTGAGGCGCGCCCGAAGCTGTGCCAGAGCGTTCGCCACGCCCTTCTCCAAGACTTCCTCCTTGCCGGGGTCCGGCAGGCGGAAGACACGTCGCCATGCGGCGAGCCATATCTCCTGGTCGTTCTCGGGGACGTCACAAGCAGTAAGGAAAGCAACGAACTGCTCGATGCTGGCGGGAAGGGCCTTCCGACGCACGATGCGGTGAGCGGTGGTGTGGGGCAAGATGCCCAGCCCTCCGACTCGCTTCTCCATCACGCGCAGCGGTGGCGCTCCGGCGCGTTCGTACAGTTCAACCAGCGCCGTGCTCAGATCGGCCACGCCACGAATCAGACGCACATGAGGCGCGGGCGAGTGGTTCAGCCCAGTCATGGCCTTACGACGCGCCCAGCGAGCCCGCTTCCATAACGCCTTGGCATGAGTCACCGCTTGCTTGACCGCGGCATCCCCTGCCGTAGGAGGCAGGCACGCCTGGACGTAGGCGACAACCACGGGCAACCTCGGCACGGTGGTGCCGCCGGCCGCGGCTCGTTGCAGCGTCGACCGGTCGTACCCAGCCCGTTCGGCGAGCTGCGCGTAGGTCAGCTTCGCCGCATGACGACGTGCGCGCATGAAGTCTGCGAGGTCCGCGACTTCGCGGCACGTGCGGTCAACGGGCCTTTCCTGGCGTCCCATGCTGACTCAGTCACTCGGTGGGCCCTGCCAGGGCACGCAGCGCCCTGAGAATCCGGTGAGATACGCCTGTGTGGATGACGACGATGACGACGGCAGCAATCAGCCCGGCACCGAACAGGAGCTTGAGTACGCTGACCATCGGCATGCCAATGGCGGCCAGCACCGCACTGGCGACGACGATGACGATCACCACGGCGGCCTCCGCCAGACCGAGACGGCGGTTTGGAGACTCGCCTTCACCACCTGCATCCGCAGGGCCAGGAGCAGAGGCAGACTGCTTCTTATTCACGGGGTTTTCTCCCTGGTTGGGCCGTCCGACGACGCAGATCGCAGCCGGACGGGGCTACTGGCTCCAACGGGCGGACCACAGGCGGTTGGCGCCGCACGACGTGGTCCTCCACGTGCTACCCGAGCATCTCAGCCGAACGGCCCCTCACGCTCACCGCTTTGCCGGGTTCACCTTCTTTGGTGCATGCCTGTCCCCGCGTCGACAGACGATCAAGCCGTGACGCACGGTCAGCATCACTTCAGCAGAGCGTCGATAAGCAGCAGCAGGCGATACCTGTTCGCTGCTGTCATGGGCGCTGCTATGCCAGCTTTGATGCATTCTCGTCCCAAGTTGGCTTGCACGCCGCACTTCCCCCTGCGATCCTCAGCCCAGTAGGTCGCATCGCTTCTATGAGGCGACTGCTCGCCCTGAGTGCTACTGGCTCCAACCACAGCTGACCAGGGATCTGCAGGACTACGTTGGCGCGTGTCCTGCCGGATAGCCGGTGATCCACATGGACACCGGCTTGTTCCGTATCAGCTCACTCCCAGGACTGGACGGGGCACGACGTCCGTTCGAGCAGCTCTGGTCTGGAGGTCCTGGCGTACGAGCTGATGGTTGAACACCTTGCGGCTGAGGGGACGCCGGGGAGCAGCCACGAGGACTGACCGGCTAGTGCTGTGACCAGGGACGTTGGAAGGGATGTGCCGTCCGTTGCGACGGGGTCGGCGACCCGGGCGCTCGCGCTGTCGTCGGGCGGGAGATGAAGCAGCCCTGTTCTCCGTAAGCCGCTGCCCTCGGCCGCAGTGATCCGTGCAGTCGGCTGAGTCGCGCTCCGGTCGCAGGCTGCGGCGTTCAACGAGATCGGCCCTATGCTGACGGTCGTGCAGGTACTGGGTATGAGCAGTGAGGACGAGATGATCGCCTGCTTCTTGAGCGGCGAGCTGTCCAGCCGGAGGTTCGGCCCGGGCCTGCGATCCCACTTGTCGGCAGCCGGGCAGGCCGAGCAGTTGCTGACGCATCCAGACCTCTCCGACGCTGGAGCGAACTTCGCACGTCGCGCTCTGCTCGCTGCGACGCGCGGGTACGGCGAGAACCGCGACCTGTTCGAGAACTTCCCCACTCAAGTCACGTGGGCCAGGGCTCTCCTGTCCCCCGACGAGGCCGCCAGCGTGCGCTATCTCGACTATTCCTACTGGGTCGAACTGTCGGGTGGCAGCCGCCGGCCGACCGACGCGGCCGCACGCATCAAGGCAGGGCTGCGGGCGTTCGACGTGACCAACGATCCTTTCGTCGACGCAGCCCAGGCGCTCATCGGAGGCGAGTGCTTTCCTCCGCTCATCCTCGTCGGCGAGAGGCAGGACAACCTGGTCTGCCTTGAGGGCCATCTGCGCCTGACCGCCCACGCCCTCGCTGGCTTCCCTGCCGACATCGAGTGCCTGATCGGTACCGCGCCGGCCATGGGACGCTGGGCGCAGTAGTACGAGAAGGCGACATCTGACAGATCGGCAGCGACTTCAACGGCTTGGTGGCCGTAAGTGTCCGCCGAGCCAACGCGTGGCATGAGGCATCACCAGGGCTCTGACCAGGAGGTCAAGGGGAATGTCCGGCGTGAAGGTCATGCTGCGCTGGGCAAAGCGCGGGGTTTCGGTGAAGGAGACCAACGCCTCTCGGTCACCCCTTTGGCAAGTCGCCGCTCCGGACCGCGACCAGTCCGCGCGGGGCGGCGCCGTCGCCGGGCGCATGGTGCCCGGCGCACCGTCGGCAGGTCAGCCAGATGGCCAGCACGGCGAGGGCGCACGCCGGCCAGGTCGAGATGCTCAGCGGCCCGGCGAGCAGCGGATCGACGAGGTGCCCCGAGACGTCGCTGGTCAGCGGCAGCGCGAACTCGTTGAGCGACAGGTGCGCCGCGACGGCCGCCCACACCGACCCGGTGGACAGCCGGACGGTGGCGATCACCGTTCCGAGGAGCATGGCGGTCACCACGGCGACTGGTATGCCCAGCAGCACCGAATGGCCGGGGTAGCTTCCGCCGAGGGCGGTCATCGGGACGTGCCAGGCCCCCCAGATCGCGCCGCTGATCAGTAGGCCGCGGATCCTGCCATGACGTAGCAACCGGGGCAGCAGGTAGCCCTGCCAGCCGAGTTCCTCGCCGAAGTACAGCGGAATGGACACCAGCGCGCTCAGCACGAGCGGCGTGATCGTGGCGGGCCCGGGCAGGTGCGCGGGGGTGTACCAGTGGGCGAGTGTGGCCACGATCAGGCCGGCGGCGGTGAGGCCGAGCGGGATCGTGAGCGCGATCGCGACGGAGTGGACTTCGTGCCGCCACGGTGTGGCCCTGGCCAGTCCGAGGACCCGCACGGCCTCGCGCGGCCCTTGTCGGCGCGCGGTGAGACCGAAGGCGGTCAGCGCCGGCACCAGCATCATGAGGATCATGCACAGCGCCGCGAGCCGCGGAGTCCCCTGCGCGGCGCTCGTCCGACGGAGGCCGTCGAGCCAGAGTGGGATCATAGTGATCCACGCCCCGACAAAGCTGATTGCCAGGAAGGGGACGAGACCGGGGCGAGAGCCGCCCGGGGTGTTCGTTCGTTTCATGGCCTTGACGCTACGAACTGCGAGGTGACGGAGGCGGTCGTGCACGCTCGCCAACCAATGGTGTAGCGCGCACCACTGCGCCGGGAGGCCGGGGAGGGGAAGACTGGCCGTCGTGATTGCGTTCTCGATGGCGCGAGCGAGCGGGGTGCGTTCGGCCCATGCCGCCGGGTACTGCGCGGTAGCGTGCGTCCGGGGATTGACCCTGGTCGTGCTGGTGCCCGTGCTGATGTACTCGGCCGTGCTCTGCCTGGTCGGCGTGGGTCTGCTCGTCCTGCCGCTCGAGCTGCGGCTGCTGCGCCGGCTGGCCGACGGCGAGCGCGAGCGGCTGGGACGGTGGGCGGCCGCATCTACGGCACCGGCCGGACCGCACGCGCGAAGGCGCCTGATGGCGGTGCTGTCGGATCCGGCGACCGGCCGCGACCTGCGCTGGGCCCCCTGCATGATGGTCGTCGGCACCACGTTCGGCCTCATCGGCGTGGCGCTGTTCCTGTTCCCGGCGGCCGTGCTCGCACTCGTAGGCCTGTGGTGGCTGTTCCCCGAGGACGAGCCGATCAGGCTGATGCTGAACATCCCGATCGACGGCTGGGGATCCGCGGTCTACGTCGGAGTTCCGCAGTTCCTGCTGAGCGTGTTGCTCGCCCTGTTCGGCCCGCCCCTGCTGGCCAGGCTGGCGGCGTCTGTGAGCCGGTGGCTGCTCGCCCCCTCGGCCGCCGCGATCCTCGCCGAGCGCGTGTTGACGCTGGACCGGACGCGCACCGGGGCGATCAACGCGCACGGCAGCGAGCTGCGCCGCATCGAGCGGGACCTGCACGACGGCACCCAAGCGCGGCTGGTGTCCCTGGCCATGCAGCTCGGGCTCGCCGAGCGGACGCTGGGCTCCAACCCCGCAGCGGTGGGCCCGCTGTTGGCCCGGGCGCGGGAGGGCGCCGAGGAGGCGATGGCCGAGCTGCGCGACGTGCTGCGCTCCGTCTACCCGCCGATCCTCGCCGACCGGGGCCTGGCCGGCGCGGTCTCGGCGGTCGTCGCCCGCTGCCCGATACCCGCCACCGTGGAACTCGGCGAACTCGGCGATGTACCGGCGCAGGCCGAGGTCGCCGTGTACTTCGCCATCACCGAGGCGCTCACCAATGCGGCCAAGCACGGCCACGCCGGTTCCGTGTCGGTCACCCTGGCCAGGGTCGGCGGCACGGTCCGCGCGGTGATCACCGACGACGGCCGAGGCGGGGCAGTCGAGGGCAGCGGCACCGGGTTGCGCGGCATGCGGCAGCGCGTCGAGGCAGTTGACGGCGGGCTGCGGGTGCAGAGCCCGCCCGGCGGGCCCACAGTGATCACCGTGGAGTGCCCGTGCGAATCCTGATCGCCGAGGACAACGCGCTGCTCGCGCAGGGCCTTTCCGCGATGCTGGAGGCCCTGGGGAACGAGGTACTCGCCACGACCGAGGACGCCGAGTCCTTCGTGACGGCTGCTGTTGCCCACCGGCCGGACGTGGCCGTGGTGGACGTCCGCCTCCCCCCGTCCTTCACCGACGAGGGCATCAGAGCCGCACTGCGCGCCAGGGCGCTTGTCCCGGGCCTCCCGATCCTCGTGCTCTCCCAGTACGTCGAGGACACCTACGCCCGAGAGCTGCTCGCCGACGGCACCGGCGTGGGCTACCTGCTCAAGGACCGAGTCGCCCGCGTCGACGACTTCCTTGAGGCGCTGCGCAGGGTGGCGGCCGGCGGCACGGCGCTCGACCCCGACGTGGTCCGGCAGCTCCTCGCGGTGCGCGGCAACCCCTTGGCGAGGCTCACCGAGCGCGAACGCGAAGTACTCGCGATGATGGCCCAGGGATACGGGAACTCCGAGATCGCCGATCGCTTCGTTGTCACCGAGCGGGCCGTGCACAAGCACGTCGGGAACATTTTCGCGAAGCTCGACCTCCCCCCTGAGGACAGCGGCCACCGGCGTGTCCTCGCAGTTCTCACCTATCTCGGCGCCCCCCAACGTGAATCCTGACGTCCGGGATGAGGAGCAATGCCGTTGTTCAGACCTCGGGCGAGTAGCGGGTGCTCGAAGCTTGCGGGACCCAAGCGGCCACTTGACCCATGCGCAACCAATCGGTTGCGCATGGGCTCCTGGATATGCAACCTTTGGGTAGCGCATCCGGATGAGATGAGGTTGCAATGATCCCCAACACGATCGAACGCGCCATCCTGATCAATACCTCCAGGGAACGGGTCTGGTCCGTGCTGAGCGAGCCCGCTTTCCTCGGTCGCTGGTTCGGGAACGGAGAGCCGGTCAAGATCGACCTGCGCCCCGGCGGTCTCCTGGTCTTCGACCACGGCATCCACGGCGTCATTCCCGCCCGTATCCAGACAGTCGAACCGCCACGTGTCCTGTCCTGGCGGTGGTCCCAAGGCGCCGCAGGCGAGGAGCCGGACGACTCCAACGCCTCCCTGGTCGAGTTCACCCTGACCGAAGACGACTCCACAGGAGGCACCCGGCTCACCATGGTCGAGAGCGGCTTCGCGCACCTCGGGCTGCCCACCGACGAGGCCACCGACCGGCACCGCGCCAACAGCCAGAACTGGCCCGGCAAGCTCGACCAACTGCGCGCGGACTGCGAACAGACCACGGCATGACCCGCACCACCAAAGGCGAACAGGCCCCCGATGACGTCCTGGTGGCCCTAGCCGACCCGATCCGCCGAGAAGTCCTGGCCGTCCTTGCCCGCGAAGGCGGCGCGACCTCGACATCCCTGGCAGTAAGCCTCCCCATCACCCGCCAGGCGGTGGCCAAACACCTGGCCGTCCTCGACCGCGCCGGACTGGTACGCGCCCACCGGGCCGGACGCGAGGTCCGCTACGAAGCCGACCTGCAGCCGCTGAAGCGGACAACGCGGTGGCTGGACGCCCTCGCCACCCAGTGGGAACACCGCCTCAACGCGATCAAGGATCTGGCGGAAGGGGCCACTGGGCCCTGAACCCCCGCAGTGCCGCCTCAGTGGGGGTCTTTCTACCTCGATGCCACAGGTCAGGGCGGCCATGTTACCCGTGAGGCAGAAGCTGCCGTTTCGCTTTGGCGCATCGGCAACGACATGTCGAGACAGCACGACATCCCGGTACCCCACGACCGACCTCGGCGCCCCCGACCTCCCGCGACCCGTACCAGCCACGCGCAGTTGGCCCGCAGCCAAGCCCTAATCAAAGCAGCCGCAATGGAGTCACCGTCGACGGCGTGGCTGCCGTGGCCGGGTAGCGTCGGTTGCCGACCACCGTGCCCGCGGCGTGCGTGGAGGATCTGCAGGCCGCAGCTCACGACACCGAATCATATTTTCGAGCGGCACGGGCATCGCTGCCGTGTTGATCGGGCTCCCGGTCAGCCACGGCCAGCCTTGTCGGGACCCGCAGGGCGCAGCACGAACGTGGAGGACCACCCATGGCCCCCATGGGTGGTCCTCCAAGGGCAACTCCCCGGTTCAGCGCACTGTGACCGTGTAGGCCCGGGAAGTCGGGCCGTACTGGTAGTGCTTGTCCTTGGGTGATTTGCTCTCGATCAGAGCACCACGGAACTGGTAGGAGCCTTTGTGTGACGCCTTTATGCGTATGTCGAGACCGGTGGCGTAGCCGTAGTCACCCTTAGCGCACTTGAGGTTGTGCCAGGCTTCATGTCCGGTCCGCTCCTGAATACACAAGCGCTCCCACACACTGGCGTCGTCGTCGCCTCCATCCACCTTCAGATGAATCATCCCGCCCACATGGGCGGTACGCGGGCCGGCTGTGAACTCGATGTTGGACTTGGCGGAGGCGGTGGTAGCCGCGAGGCCGAGCGCGGAGACTCCTGCCAAAGCGACGATGGCGGTGCGCATGGCACCACGATTGAGCCTGCTCATGTTCTTGCATTCCCCTTTGCTGAAAGGCGAAAAGCCAGTTGATACAGGCCCTGAGGGAAACCGGTCGAGCTTCCCCCTGTTTCCGGCCCGTACGAGTATTCAGACGGCGGAGAGAGGCATGTGGTTGTCGGCCCGTTCACCGCGGTTTCGTAACGGGTATGCAGCGACCGCACTTGTGGCCGACGCTGAGCGCAGGCCACAGGTGCGGACAGGACGGGGCCCACGCTCAGTCGTGGGCGTGGGCGAGCCGCGGAGCCTGGGCCAGATCGAGATCGATGGTCTCGGGGGCGAGGAAGTGCGAGACCAGCCCTTCGAGGGCGAGCACCCCGGCTCCGATGAGGAGCACGAATTCGGCGCCGAAGTGAGCCAGGCCCATTGGCAGGAGGAGGGTGCCGATGGCGGCCCCGCCCCGGCTCATCGCCGCGGCGAAGCCCACGCCCATGGTCCCCATGGAGGTGGGAAAGACCTCCAGCGGGTAGACGGCGGTCAGCGTGCTGGAGGCGCCGTTGAGCAAGATGAAGAAGAGGAAGCCCGCGACCACGACGAAGCTGGAACCGGGCCACACGGCGAGCCGTCGACGGCCGCCCGGGAGAAGTCCAGGCCGTTCGCGCTGTGGAGCTTGGCAAGGAGGGTCTCGTGCAGCCGGGATCACACCCCGGCCTCGGTCCACTCGGCCAGGCGCCGCCGGCAGGTCGTGCCCGGCCCGAAGCCGAGGTCCTGCGGCAGGTGCTCCCAGGAAATCCCGGTGTGCAACACGAACACGATGCCCTGGAACGCCAGCCCATTAGCTGCGCTGGCGACTTGATGACCGACGAGCGCTTGCCGGCACTCTTGAGATTGAGATCCTTGCCGCTGACGACGACCTGTTCCGTGTACGTCCCGCCCTGGACGAGGATGGCGTCACCCGAGGAAGCCGCGTCCACCGCCGCCTGAATGGTGCGGTAGTCACCTGGCACGACCAGCGTCGCAGCCGCCTGGGCGGCAGGTGCGATGGCAACTATCGCACCCTGCGTCGCCAGGACTGACAGAACGGCAAGGACGCCTCTCGTACCCAGATTCTCTGACGTCTTCAAAGCGCCCTTCATGGAACTCCTTGTTCATCACATGGGCGAACTGGATAAAACTACCAATACCTGACCAAATGGAAATCGAGCGGCGCGCCATGCGATCAAGGCAAGGCGTCGCCTGTCTGGTTCGGGCGCTCTCATCCGTGCCCCGCCCCCTTCTGCGGACCGTGACGGATGGCCGCAGGAGCCTGGTTGTAGGACAGCGGCGATACGGCAGCCACAGCCGAAGTGCCTGGTCAGCAGAGGTGGTGTGACCTCGTTTCGGGCTGCTCGTACTGGTCGCGGGCGGCAGTCTGGAATGTAGATCGCTGGCAGGGTGGGTTTGCCGATGAGTTCACCGTCCTCGAACGGTCTACCAAGCGACACGACCGTTCTCGACAGGAGTGCCATGTCCACCATCCAGCCAGTGATCATCACTGCCGACCAGGAAGTCCTGCTCGGCTTCTATACGAAATTGTTCGGCGCCAAGGAGATCTTCCGGGTACCGGCGGAAGGCCCGGCCTTCTACCTCGGCCTGCGCATCGGTGACACCGACCTCGGGCTGGTGGCCAAGACGAACCCGGGGACTGGGGCGGCACCGCGGATCCTGCTCAGCATTGGTGTCGACGACGTCGACGAGACGCTCGGCCGGGTGACGGCGCTGGGCGGCTCGGTCCGCAGCGGCCCCAACGACATGCCGTGGGGACAGCGCGTCGCCCACATCCAGGACCCCGACGGCAACCCGGTGAATCTCACCCAGCCGATCCCGGCTCAGTGACGCTGCTCCGGGTGCTTGTCCTGGTTCGGACGTGGAGGTCTTGCCCGCCCCGTTCGGGCCGAGCAGCGTGCAGATCTGGCCGGCTTCGACGGCGAAGCAGAGCCCGCTGACGGCCTGTCTGCGCCCGTAACTGTTTGGACAGTTCACGGGCACAGATCACAGGCGCTGCTGTTCCAGCAGTGTGGACCGTTCCATCGTCACGCCGTTCACCGGTTCGCACCCGGTCGTCGAAAGTGGATGCCGGCCGCGCCCGCCTGGTGGCGGCGCGAGCCGGAGGGCCCCTGGGGGAAGCAGGCGAGCAGGACAGCCGCCGTGATCACGGACGCGGCCAGACCGGCGCCCAGCGTGAGGGCGGCCAGCGCCGGAACGGACGCCAGTGGTCCCGTCCCGAACACCGGCCACAGGGCGTCGCGGAACGCCGTCGCCACGCTGATCGCGACGCATCCGGCGACCGTCGATGCCTCGGCGATGCGGCGGGTCCGGGTGCGCGGCAGCCGGGCGATGAACCCGGCGACCGCGTTGCTGATCACGCAGAACGCGAGGTTGGAGGTCGCCACGACGATCAGCATCCAGGCGATGAGCAGCGGATCCGTCCAGTGTTCGCCGATGGCCTGGGCGGCAGTGATACCCGCCGCCGCCAGCGTGCTCAGTACGGCGAACACCGTCATCGCTCGGCGGCGCACCCAGCCCACGGCATCCGCATCGGCCCAACGCCGCAGCACCGGAATCCGCCGGCAGACGAACACGGCGTCGCCGAGCCAGTCGTGCCGCCGGCTGCGGGACGAGCCGGGCCGTCGGCGACACCGCACCAGCCACGCCGCTGCCACCACAGTGAGTACGGAGTTGACGGCCAGCCCGCTGATCAGCACCGACGCCCATCCCGAGAACGAGGACGGCGTGCGGGCGATGACCGCGACGCACTCGAACGCAAGCGTGAGCCCGACCAGTGTGGTCATCGCCCCCGCCGCACGCATCGTCTGCCGCGCCCGGTCGGCACCGCCCGGCGCCCGCCACGCGAGCAGCCGCAGCGCGATCACCAGAGCGAGCATCGGCACCGTGAACTGAGCCAAGGACACCATCACGTCGTACGGGTCGTCCTGCCACGGGCTGACCGCTCTGACCGTCTTGTCCTGGGTTGCCAGCACCGTCAACGCCTCGAACACAGCGGCGCCGCCGAGGCTCACCCAGACCACGGCCGAGGACACCCGGCCGTTCTCCTCCATGGGTTCCATGCCGCGTCATAGTACGCGCCTCGTACTACGTGACAAGTAGTATCGCGGGTCGTAGCATGTGGGGCGGGAGGCAAAGAGACCGATGCACAGCAACGACGCCCAGATGCTCGTGCTCACCGTCCTCGCGGGCGGCCCACTGCACGGATACGCCATCAACACCGCGATCGAGGAACTCACCGGCCGCAGACTCGGCCCCGGCAGCCTCTACGGAGCGCTGTCCCGGCTGGAGGCGCGCGAGCTGATCCGGCCCGCGGACGAGACGTCCGACGCCCAGGAACGCCACCGCACCATGCAGATCACCGACACCGGCCGCGACCAACTGCGCACCGAACTCCAGCAGATGGCCCGCGTCTCCGCCGCCGGCCTGCGCGCACTCGGGATCACCCCGGCATGAACGCAGCCACGCTCCTGACCCGGCTCTACCCGCCGGCCGTTCGCGAGCGCTGGGGCGAAGACATCAGTCACGAGGTGTCCGCATCGGGAATCCGCTGCTGGCCCGACACCCTCGTGGGGGCCGCGCGACTCTGGCTGCACCCCCGGCGACTGGCCCGAGACGTGCGCCGGCCAGACCCGGCGCGTGCTGACCGTCGCCCTGTTCGCGCTCACCGCGGCCACCGGCCTGCTGCTGCGCTCGGCCGAACCCTCCACCACGCTGACGGCCGACCTCCACCACCCCGCCACCAGTCTCTGGCTTGCCCCGCTCCTGCTCGGCATCGGCCTCGCCGCGCCACTTCCCCCGCTGCGCGGCGAAGCGCTGCGCCGCCTGACCTCCGCGGTGGTCCGCGCCCTGGCAACTCCGACCGCCGCGTTCCTGGCCATGTGCCTGATGGCATGGAGCGGCACTGCCGAACACGTCACAGGCGTCGCCGACGCAGCCATGGTCATCTACTACTGGCTCGCGCTCGGATTCGCCGCGTTCCGTCTGTGCACCCTCGTCGCCCGCGTGGCCCGGACCGCCGCCCTGCCGACAACACGCCGACTGTCCACGGCTCTCCTGCTCATCGGCGCGGGACTGGCCCTCGCCGCGAGCCAGAACTTCCTCGCCATGGTCCGGACTCTGCCCCGCCCGGGCTCCCTCGCCGAGACCCTGGCGCTGAGTCTCCTGGCCGCCGCGGCGATCAGCACCGGCCGCGATCTACGGCGGATGAGGTCATAGGCTCCAACAGAGGCACAAGGCGGGGCCTCACCGCCGATCATCCCGGACATACCAGACGACGTCAGAGCGGGCCCGCGACCGGCGCTCCGCGAAGCCAAGTGACCAGCACCCCTGAACCACTCCCAACCCCCTCCCCAGGAATTGCCGATGGCTGTCCAATCCCCGAAGATCGTTGTCGTCGTGCCGACCTACAACGAGCGGGACAACCTGCCTGTCCTGGCCGGCCTGCTCGCGGACCTTCCGATGCCCGACCTGCACCTGCTCGTGGTCGACGACAACTCGCCCGACGGCACCGGCGCCGTCGCCGACGAACTCGCAGCCGAGTCACCGGACACCGTCGGCGTGCTGCACCGCAGCGCCAAAGACGGTCTCGGCCGCGCCTACGTCGCGGGGATGGCCCGCGCGCTGGACGAGGGCGCCGATGTAGTGGTCCAGATGGACGCCGATCTCTCGCACCCGGCCTCAGCGATCCCCGCCATGGTCGACACGCTGCTGACGAAGAACGCCGCCGTCGTACTCGGATCCCGCTACGTGACAGGAGGCTCGACCGCCACCGACTGGCCGTGGCACCGCAAGACCCTGTCCACGTGGGCCAACCTCTACGTCAACGCGATCCTTCGACTACACGTGAAGGACGCCACCGCCGGGTTCAAGGCATGGCGGGCCGAGACGCTGCGAGCGATCGACCTGCCGTCGATCCGCAGCAACGGGTACTCCTTCCAGGTCGAGATGAACTACCGCACCATCAAGCGGGGGCTGACCATCCTCGAAGTGCCCATCAAGTTCGAGGAACGCACGCGAGGGGCATCGAAGATGAGCCTGGAAGTACAGCTCGAATCCGCACTCACCCCGTGGAAGCTGCGCTTCGGCAGCACGCCGAGCTGAGTCGTTCCTCAGAGGCCCGTCAGCGAGCCCACACATACCTTCTCTGCCTCAGCGATACGTGAGCGGAAGGTCCGGCACGAGCGGGACCGCGTACGAAAACCCCGTCTTCGGCCGGGACGGCCCACTCGATGAGGACTCGGGAACATCGGAGCAGCCATTAGCTCCAAGGAACGAGGTCGTGTCCCGCCCGACGTGGTGTGGGGGATCAAGCGCTGTGCGTTCCGGTTCGAGGCCTATGGCGATCTGTGTGGAGGCCGCAGCTCACGAAGTGTCCTGGCAAGGTGAGTTGAGCACCCAATTGGGCCGAACCACCGTTCCTGGCCTGCAGATTCCGGTGTCTTGATCCCCTACACCACCTGGCGGGACGCCATCAGGAACGATCTACCGACCGAAAGCCGGTGCAAGGCGCAGGGGCCATGGGAAGATTGCGAAGCTCAGGGGGAAGTCCTCCACGAGAATCTCATTGACCAGGAGACCACTCATGCCCAACGTCACTCTCGGCGGAAACCCGATCACCGTCAGCGGTACTTTCCCGAAGCAGGGCGACAAGGCACCGGCGTTCACACTCGTCCGCAATGACCTGTCGGACGTCTCACTGGACAGCTTCGCCGGCAAGCGCAAGGTCCTGAACATCTTCCCCAGCCTCGACACCGCCACCTGTGCCACGTCCGTGCGCAGGTTCAATCAAGACGCGGCAAAGCTCAGCGACACCGTGGTGCTGTGCATCTCCGCAGACCTGCCGTTCGCCCAGAAGCGCTTCTGCGAGGCTGAGGGCATCACGGAGGTGGTCGCCCTCTCCATGATGCGCGGCCGCGAATTCCTCGCCAACTACGGTGTGGCAATGGAGAGCGGCGCGCTGAGTGGACTGGCCGCCCGGGCTGTCGTCGTCCTCGACACCGACAACACGGTTCTGTACTCGGAGCTGGTGCCTGAGATCGCCCAGGAGCCTGGCTACGACGCGGCTTTGGCCGCCCTGCAGTAATCCACCCAGCCCGGCGGGCTCGGTCACCCCGGGCCCACGCCCAGGGTGACCGGTCTTGAACCGGAACCACCGCAATTCCCTACAGCAACGCGGCACGTGAGGCCGTAGTCGCACGAAAGTGGTCACCTGAACCGCTCAATGGCCAACTGGGGGGTTCTGGCCGCGATTGTGTGGTGCTACGTCTGGACGAGGATGCGGGCTCCGAGGAGTGAGAACGAGGTGCGTCCGTACATCTGGCGCTTGATGGTCTTGATCCGGTTGACGTGTCCTTCGACCGCGCCCGAGCTGTACGGGAGGGTGAGGCCGGCGGTGACAGGGTCGAGGTCCTGGCGGAGGTAGCCGGCGAAGCTGCGGATCGGGGCGGGAGCGTCCCGCTCCGCTCGCTTGATCCATTCCATGAGCAGGTGGCCGCGACGGTGGCGGGGCAGGTTTGAGCCCGCCGACGAGGCCGTTGCTCGGGCGGGACATGGCTTCAGCGTTCGGGTTTGGGGCCGTCATCTGGATCTGAAAGGCATCCCCCTGGCTGGCGCCTGGGGGATGCCTGGGTGTCCTCGCTCCTGAAGGCGGTTGCGGCCTGACGGCTGTGGCATGCCGTGGGCCGGCGCATGACTGCGTCGACGCGGCGGGTGTGAACGCCGGCCGGTGGAGCGGTGTGTTTACTCCAGGTGGATGTCGCCGTACTGGTTCAGGGTCGCGAACATGCGGCTGAACTGGCCGTTTGTGAAGCGGGTGCGGCATGTGTCGTAGGACCAGTCCATCATGTTATGGATCGGGTCCTCATAGTTGGGTGAACAGCTGTGGCGGCCGATGGGACAGCCCACGGCCGGGGAGGCTTCGGGCGTGGTGTCGTCGACGTAGTCCCCGCCCTTCAAGCTACAGACGCCCTTGGAAGGTGTTGAAGAGCCCCACCCAGTGGCGGATCTGATGGATCGCCGTCTTGCCCTGGTTGTGGTGGGGGTCGGTGCCACCGGGCAGGCTGTCGTAGGGGAGCACCACGCCGTCTTGATCCGGATGGTCTTGGTAGTCCCAGGGATAGGTGAACCAGCCGCCGGGCATCTGGTCGGAGTTGGCCGAGTAGATGTTGACGGTCTGCTCATTGCCCATGTGGTACTGCCGCTTCAGGGGCCCATCGTTGAAATACTCGAGGCCGTGGAGAGTCGTGTGGTCCGTGGCGACGCGATTCCTGCGCATGAGCTGGAAACGCAGACCGATGTTCCGGAAGTACGTGTTCGCCAATTCGATCTGCTTGTTGATGGCCTCGTCGGGGATGCTCCCGTCGGACGGGTTGTCCTTGTCGTAGAGGACGGTCCAGTACACCGGGACGGTGAACGATGGGTGCGGCCGCTTCTTCGCAGGGTGGACGCTCGGATGCTGCTGGAGGTCTCGTTGTACGGCCTCGTCCGGTGTCCTGCTGACGGCGTCCTCGCGAACGGTGCCGGTTTCCTTTGCCGAACGAGTGATGCAGGCGTGGGCGGTACCTGCGGCGCCGGAACTGGCCGGGACGACCAGGCAGGCAGCCAGCAGTCCCGACAAGGCCAACCCGCGACGAAGCAGTCTCGTCGCCCTCATGCCATCACCCCCTGCGTGAGTCCATGCCGCCGCTTCGGAGCAGCGAACGAGGCCGCCGCGACGGCGAGAGCCGCAACGGCGGCACCCGCCGCCAGACGCTGCTTCACAGTGTGGAACACACCCCCCTCCATTACTCTTCGCTTACAGTTGAACATAATTAGCGAGCATGCTGTGAGGTCACTGCCGCCGTGCCGGCCTCGCCCCGATTCCGCCCCGCGAAACACCCCGATATGGGGAAACTTCCTGTCGCTCACAGTCGCCAGCCTCACTCCGCCCGCGCCTGTCGGTGTCACCGTCAGCGAGGCCAAGAGCACAGCCGGCCTCACCCTCCCGTACAGCTCGGGCGCAGTCGAAGGACACGTCAACCGGATCAAGACCATCAAGCGCCAGATGTACGGCGCACCTCGTTCTCACTCCTCGGAGCCCGCATCCTCGTCCAGACGTAGGCATCACACAATCGCGGCCAGAACCCCCCAGTTGGCACCGCTCGCCAAGTACGTTGCTCAGTTCGGCGAGAAGGCGGGCGGTGTACACGTCGCCGGAGCGGTCGGACCCATCAGGAGCTGCTCCAGGCGTATGCGTCCCAGTAGCCGTCGTGGCGGACGCAGCCGCCGTCGGCGACGACCAGTCCCTCGCCGGTACGCCGGCCGGGGCGCAGCGACAGCTCGACGCCGTGGTCATCGGTGGTGTGGATCTCTTGCAGGCCGGTCGCTTTGTCGGTGAGTGGGTCGGTCCCCGGCTCCGTCGTCACCTTCCATCCCCGCTCGGACCACTGCCTGCGAAGGTTGGCGACCGCTGCACGGTACCCGGCGTCGCCGTTCTCGAAATCCGGGGCCCAGGAGACAGACGGCTGGTCCCGGTGAGCACGCCGAAGCCAACCGCGAGCGTGCCCAGTCCGAATGCCGTCCTCCGTCTGATGGCGGTCATGACGATCTCCTTCTGGTCGCGATGAATCCCGCGGTTGTCAGTCGCCGAGGGCTGCCGCAGGCGGGGAGCGCGAGCACTGTCCTTCACAGCTCTCGGCGACTCGCTCCGGCGACTGTCACGCAGGCGCGGGGCCGCCCGCAGGGAGCCCGGCATCATTGCAGGACCTGCTGCTTGACCACGATGTGGCCGGCGTCCGGGTTGAGGCTGCCGCCGAGACGGCTGAAGGCTCCGTCGGTCAGGTCGAGGCACTTCGGTTCCTGCGGCGTCTGCTGGAAGGTGCCGCGGTCGTTGATGCGTACGACCAGGGACTTGCCGTTCGCGACGTTGGTGACCTTCACCCGGGTCCCGAACGGCAGTTGCGGGTTGCGGATCAGCGAAGTCGCCGCGGTGTTCTTGTTGTTGTCGAAGACCTCGCCGCTGGCCGTGAGGGCGCCAGGAGGCATGGGACCGTAGTGCGTCGCCCAGCAGCTCCCGGCCTGCGGGGCGCTGGGGGCTGCCGAACTGGCCGGGGACAGCCCCAGTATGGACGTCAGGGCGACGGCCCCGGCCGCCAGCGGGACGTAGAGCATGCGCTTGCTCATGCTTGTTCCTCGTTTCATGTGGCGTTGTTCCATGGGGTGGTGAGGCGGTGAAAGGAGGTGCGAGTGCTCCATGGCCGTGATGGCATGGGAGAACCGGTGCGGCCGTGTTGGCGTCCAGACCGCGGGCTGTTTCTCAACCGGCCGCGCGATACGCGGCGCCCACCTGGTTGGCCGTCGCACCGTTGTAGAGACCGGTGCCGTCGCCGCGGCTGGTGGAGAGGGTGAACCACGCATACCGTTCGACGAACGGCAGCCCTTGCAGCATGGCCGTCGACTGCTTCACGAACGCCGCCTGCTGCGCCTGGGTCGGATACCTCGGCGTGCCGGTCGAGAAGTCGATCAGCGCATACTCGGTGAGCCAGATCGGCTTGTGGTAGCGGTTGTATGTGGCCTGGAGGTAGTTCCGCAGCTGGGCCGTGGCGTTCGTGCCATTGAAGTCCGCGCCGTACCAGTGCAGGGGAATGAAGTCGACCTTGTCATGACGGTCGGCGACGCCCTGCATGAAGCGATCGAGCCAGCCGCCCGCGACATCGGCGCCGGCGGCCACGGCCGGCGCTCCGAGCCGCAGACCCGTCGACTGCAGCCGGGGCCACAGATCGAGCGCCTGCTGCACGGTCATGTTCGCCTGCCCCTGCATGTCGGGTTCGTTGAACCCGAGCAGCGTCTTGCCCTGCTGTTTGGCCTGGTCCAGGTCCGCGTCGGTCACCGATCCCTTTCCCCAGATCATGGGCACGAACTCGACACCGGCCGGGGGCGTGATCTGCTGCTTTCCGGAGGACCAGGTGTAGAACCAGCCGGCCTTCGAGTCGGCCAACGCCTGGGTGACTCCGGTGAAGTTCCAGGCACTGATGCCCTTCTTCTTCGCCGCGGCGAAGGACACGTTCGCCGTTTCAGCGGAGGTTCCGGCATGGTTGCCGATTGCGAGCAGGGCCAGCACCGCCAGAAGTACGGCGAGTCCCCGTAACTTTCCTATCTTTCGCACGACTTCCTCCTTGGCGTCACGACGCACGGTGGAAAGTGACGGTGAAGCCGCTGCACTTGCTGCACTGCTGCATCACCTTGTTGCCTGGCTCCTGGTCCTGCCGGGACCACCCATAAGCCTTAGGGCAATGCGAGGCGATCATGTCGCTGTAGGCGGTCTTGACGTCCCGGTCGGGGTTGGTGCACAGCATCGGCGTGCCGTCCGGCCAGCGCGTCAGATTGGCAGCGGGGCAATTCGGCAGCAGGTTGTTCGCGCAGCCCACCGTGTCGCATCCGCCACCGCCGGGGCTCGCGTTCCGGGGGGCGATGGTGACCGGCACCGAGAAAGCGTTCACGTAGCTCACGTCGTACCAGGGAGCGACCGCGTCCCTGGAGTCGAAGTTGAACTCCGCAAGGCTGGTCGGCTGTTCACCCGTGTCCTTGGCGCAGTGGTCGTCGAACTTCCCGCAGTCCCCCACCGCGCAGTGGAATGTGCTGCCCGGCGTCCCGACGCACCCCATGCGGGCGAAGAACTTTCCGCGCCAGTGGCCGGGGTCCGCTGTCTCGGGGATGGTCACCGTCGCCGACTGGCCGGGCCCCAGGACCGGCAGCCTGGTGAAGTTCTTGGACCCGTCGGCGTTGACAGCACTGCCGATCCAGATCTTCTTGCCGGTGTTGTTGACGAATGTGACCGTGTGGTTGACCGCGGCCGCGGCCGCCGGTGCGGCGGAACGTGGCCCGATCGCGCTCGCGCCCGTACTCGGTGTGAGCACCAGCAGAGCCGCGACGACTGCGGCGACCAGGGCGGTCAGGAGGGTTGGCAGGGAAGGTCGCAGGGGAGGTCGCAGGGGGATTCTCGGAGGCGTTCCAGGCATGATTCCTCGTCGGTCGACGTCATCGAGCAGGACTGAACGGTGTGAGGGCGCTACGTCAGCGGAGCGACGGGGGTGTCGACGGCCGGTTCTGTGGCCCTGGGGCCCACGGTCGCCGTCAACGTGCTCAGCAGGTCAGCTTGTCGCCGGGGGTGACGCCCAGGGTCTGCGTGAACTGCTGGTAAAGGTTGACCCGGTCCTGCATCTCGGCGGGGTTGCGGCCGTTGCACTCCTGCGCGCCGTTGATGCTGCGGATCGTCTCGCCGAATCCGGCGCCGGTGGTCATCGCCTGATGCGGCGTCATGGAGCCGGGGCCGGCTTGGGTGGTCCAGTACCACAGAGCGGTCTTCCACGAGATCGTGGCGTCGGTCTCCACGAGGCTCGGCTTGTGCAGCAGGTCGATACCCAACGCGTCGCCCGCCGCCTTGTAGTTGAAGTTCCAGCTCAGCTGCATCGGCCCGCGCCCGTAGTAGGCCGCCTGGCCGGCCGGGCAGCCGTAGGGCTGGTTCGCGTCGCAGTAGTGCGAGTAGTTGGCGGTGTTCTGCTCCTTCTTGTAACGCAGGCCGCCGGTCTCATGGCTGACGTTGGCCAGGAAGGCGGCAGCCTCCTGCTTCTTGACCGTGTCGCTGCCGGTGTGGGCGAAAGCGGGGAAGGAGTTCATGGCGTTGCGCAGCCCGTCGTAGGTATAGAACGGGTTCTTGTTCGGGAACATCCTCTGGAACTGGGCCTGACTCACGACGAAGTCGGCCGAGGCCGCTGCGGGCTTTGCGGTCGCGGCCCCGGCAGAGGCAGCGGGAAGGGCGACCGCCGACGCGGCGGCCACCACTGCCGCGACAGCCACGGCGCGCGTTATGGACATCACATTTCGCATGACGACTCCTGGTGCGATGCGTGGGCGAGAAGGACGATCCGCTGTCGGCGACCACCGCCGCATGCCCGCGATCGCACGGGCAAGGGCGGCACCGAAACAGCAGGCGGGCCTTTTCCGTTCGGTCACCGCCGCAGGATCGTCCCGCGCTTCAAGATTCCCCCCTGACGGAGAGCCACCGCATCGGCAATACCCACCGTTACGCCGATGCCGCGCCGGCTCTTCCCGGTCCCACGGCGCCGACGCCGCCACAGTCGCAGCAGCACGACGTACGACCACAGCTGCAGCACCAGCACCAGCACCAGCACCAGCACCAGCACCAGCACCAGCACGACATACGGCCACAACAAGAGTGCGCCGCCAAGGGTGACCCGTCTCCCCTGGCGGCGCTGACTGCCGTGCTCTGCCGATCGGTTACGCCACGAACCCAGCCCCTGCTCCTCCTTCGACGCCCACGGCCACCCCCTGTGCCCGACATACGGCCCATGCGGCGACATGGGCACGGGAGCGCAGACCGAGCGTCGTGCGGATATTGCGCATGTGGGTCTCGACGGTGCGCACCGACACATACAACCGAGCCGCTATCTGACGATTCGTCAATCCTGCGGTGACCAGGGTGACCACTTCCCGTTCACGCGGGCTGAGCGGGTCATGGCCCCCGGACCCGGCGTCGGCCCCATTTCCCGTGCCGCCGTGTTCGGCACCGTCCGCCCCAGGCGGAACTGCCCGCCGTCCGTCCAGCGCGTAGTCCACGACCTGCCGTGGATCCAGCCGGCGCCCCGCCGCGAGCGCGCTCTCGGCCCGCACCTTCGGCAGCGCTCTCAGCGCTGTGTCCGCCGCTTCCTCCACCCGCGCCCGTAACCAGGGTGGCGGCAGCACACAGGTCACGGACACGCCGCGCCTTTCAACGGCCGCGAACAGCCGCAGCGCCCGCTCGAAGCGCCCCTTCCGCACCGCGCTGACGGCCAGCCCCCAGAGCGCGGGGCCGGCTCCGCCCAGGTGGTCCGTGCCACTTGGGAGGCCCGTGTCGCCGAGCGACTCGGTGAAATACGCCTCCGCCGCGGCGAGGTCGTCGCGTTCCAGGGCGATGACGCCGGCGGTTTGCAGGATCATGCGCAGCAGGACCGGGTTCGCCTCGCCCCTCAGGACCGGGAGGGCTTCGTCCACCAGCCGCGCCGCCCTGGCCGTATCGCGGCCACCGAGCAGCAACTGCCAGGCGAGCAGGGTCAGACAGAACGCGGTCATGACGCGATCGCCGACCCGGCGGCCGATCATCAGGCACTCCTCCAGATCGGCCCTCGTCCCCTGGTCGCCGCATTGCAGCCGGGTCAGACTCAACACCAGCAGCAGGCGGCAGAGCAGATCCTCGCGACGGTCGGGGCGCCGGCGTTCGAGCGCCACGGCCTGCTCGGCCAGCGGTACCGCTTCACCGTGGTCTCCTTCCCACGCGGCGAGCAACGCCGCCATGCACAGACAGAGGCTGCGGTCGCCCGCCCCCGGGTGCGTACGGTCCAGCGCGCCGGCCAGCATGGACCGGGACTCCGCCGTGTACCCCCGGTTGATGTCCACGAGGGCCAGTGCCCCGGCGAGGAGAAGCTGGCGCGGGTCGCTGCCCGCGCTCAACCACTGCAGCAGACACGTGAGGTTGTCGTGTTCCTCGTCCAGCCGTCGACAGGTCTCGGCAGGCGTGAGCGCCGCCTCCCGGAACGGACGCGCGAGTTCCGTCAGCCACTCCACGAGACGGTCGTACGCCTGTACCTCCTCGCCCTCGGCACGGAGCCGCTCGTGCCCGTAACACCGGATCGACTCCAGCATCCGGAACCGGGCGGAACCCACCGGACCTGCACAGGGAACGATGAGGGACTTTGCCTCCAGACCGGCGAGCAGCTGCGGCACCGCCGACTCGGGAATGTCCTTGGCCACGGCGACAGCCGCGGCGGCGTCCGTCCCGAACCCGCCCGGCAGCAGCGAGAGCGACCGCACCAGCGACCGTTCGTCAGGGGTCAGCAGCTCATAGCTCCATTCGATCGCCGAGCGAAGACTCTGATGACGTGGATCCGCAGTGCGCCAGCCGCACGTCAGCAACGAAAGGCGGTCGTCCAACCGGTGATGGATCTCGGCCGGCGGAAAGGCCCGTACGAGCCCGGCCGCCAACTCCAGCGCCAGCGGCAGCCCGTCGAGCCTGGCGCACAGCCCGGCGATGTGCGCGGCGTTCTCCTCGGTGAGCTGGAAGTCGGAGGAGACGGCCCGCCCGCGGTCGACAAAGAGCCGAACGGCGTCCGAGCGCAGCAGGGCGACAGGCGATCTGCAATCACGGGCATCCGGCAGGGCTAGACCGCCCACCGAGTACACCGTCTCGCCCGGCAGCCGCAAGGGTTCGCGGCTGGTGGCCAGGATCCGCAGACCCGGACGGCCGGGGAGCAGTGCGCTGAGGACCAGACCGCAGGCGTCGAGCACATGCTCACAGTTGTCCAGCACCAGCAGCCGATCACGGTCGGCGCCGACCGCGCCAGGTGTCCCCGCGATCAGGGTGCCCGCTCCGCCGGAACCCACTCCCCCGGCCCCGGCCAGCGCCTCGGTGATCCGCTGCCGCGCCTGCTCACCCGTGGTCGCCGAGCCCAGCTCCACAAGGCCGACCTCACAGCGTCCGCCGCGTTGTTCCAGGGTCGCCGTTTCCAGCGCGAGTCGTGTCTTGCCCACGCCTCCGGGACCCGTCAGGGTCAGCAGTCGTGTGGTGCGCAGCAGCCTCTTCAGCTCCACCAGCTCATCGGTACGGCCGATGAAGCCGCCCAGACGAGCCATCCCGGCCGAAACCGAAGCACTGACTTCGTCGCCCTTGAGCCGCTGACGGTAGGCACGCTGACGGCAGGCGTTCGAGCAGTATCGCGGAGGCTTTTTCCTGATCCTCGTGCCCTCTGCGTCACCTCGGCGAACCGGTGCGCCACACGCATCGCATGCGGGCAAGGCCGATTCGACCCGATTCCTGCAAGATCTCCCGTCGCACTGCACCTGCTACTCCCTTCGCGAGTGGGTTGTACGACATCGACGACGTGGGCGTCTGCCTCGGTCTGGACCTCGGCAAGAGCACCCGTCACAGGCACGGGCTGACTCCGCCCGGCAAGAAGGACTTCGGCGAGCGACCGCCCAACAGCGAGCCCAAGCTGCGGGCCGTGTTCGACATCCTCACGGCGAGTTCGGGGGCGTACCGGTGATCCTGGACTGGCCTGCCTCCATCGGAGCCCTCCCGCTCACGGTCACCCGGGGCGCGGGCTGCAAGGTCGCCTGCCTGCCGGGCCTTGCCATGCTCCGGATCGCCGATCTGTATCCGGGCGAGGCGACGACCGATGCCAAGGACGCCGCGGTGATCGCGGATGCCGCCCGCACCGTGCCGCACACCCTGCGCTCGCTGGAACGGACCGAGGAGATCACCGCCGAGCCGACCGTACTGGTCGGCTTCGACCAGGACCTCGCGGCCGAGGCCACCCGCGCCTCCCACCGCATACGCGGCCTGCTCCCCCAGTTCCACTCCAGTCTGGAGCGCGTCCTCGGGCCGCATCTGGACCACCCCGCGGTGACCTGGCTGCTGGAAGGCTACGGTTCCCCGGACGGCTTGCGAAAGGCTGGTCGTCGCAGGCTGGTTGAGGTGATACGACCCAAGGCCCCGCGCATGGCGCGGCGGTTGATCGACGAGGTCTTCGACGCGCTCGACGAACAGACCGTCCCGAGCACCGACACGCCCGCCGCTCACCTGGCCTCCTACGCCGACACCGCCCCGACAACAAGGTCGCCTGGGGCCTCGATCCACGGCGAACACGCGCCCTGAGGCCGCAACCGGCCCCCCAAGCGGGCGATGTTCCTCTCCGCGTTCGCCGCCTTGCACGATCCCGCCTCCCGTTCCTACTACGACCTACGACCGATGCCGGGCCCGCGGGACGACCCACACACAGGGTCTTTCCCGCCTGGCCCACCACCGCATCAGCGTGCCTCCGGACACCCGGCTGCCTCCGGTCCCGAAAGTGCTCACTGCCCTCCTGATCCTCGACTCTCGCGGGGGGGGCATATTCCGTTGTGCGGGCCTCCAACGAGTGGTCGAGGACCGTTGCCCGTCGGTGTCCGCCGTCCCGGGCGGCGCGGCCGCGCGGACGGCGGACGGCGGGCGGCGGGCGGCGGGCGGCGGGCGGCGGGCGGAGAGAGTCGACGGGTGGGGAGGCGAGAGGGGCGGCCGCGCGGGTGCCGGGTCAGCGGATGGCGAGTGCGCGGCCCGCCTGCTGCGCGGCCTCCCGGGCGCGGGTGTGGAGGTCGTCGGCGAGTTCGCGGAACTGCTCCATCTCGGGCTTGATGCCTGCGAGGGTCAGTTCGCGTTCGACGAGGGTGAGGTCGGCCTGCCACATGTCGGCCAGGACACGGGTGAGGAAGGGGGTCGAGTGGTCCCAGCCCTCGCGCGGGGTGCCCGGACCGTAGCCGCCCCCGCGGACGGTGACCAGGACGGTGGGGACGCCCTTGAGGGCGGGGCCGCTGTTGCCGGTGGTGTGGACGATCATGTCCACCCACGCCTTGAAGTGCTGGGAGACGCCGTAGTTGTACAGCGGCACGGCGAGCAGCACGGCGTCGGCCGCCCGGAGTTCGGCGGCGAGTTCGTCGGCCAGAGCGAGGGCGTCCCGGTGCCCGGGGGTGAGCTGGTCCTCGGGGAGGAAACGGGACAGGGTGGCCAGCGGCCAGGCGTCGGCGGGGATCGGATGGGTTCCCAGATGGCGGCGGGTGACAGAGCCGTCGGGGTGGGCGGCCTTCCACTCGGCCTCGACTATGTCGGCGAGTTCGGAGCTGGCGGACATGGAGGGCATGATGCTGGTGTCCATGCGGAACAGGTTCATGGTGCTTCTTCCTTGATCGTGCCGGGTGGTGGCCCGGCCGCTGGTGGACGGGACTGGTCGGCGGGGTTACAGCGACAGCGGACGGCGTCCTGCGCCCACGAGCAGCAGGGGGTCGCCTAGGTCGAAGCCGGGCAGGTCGACGTACAACTCGACTTCGTTCCCGTCGGGGTCGGTCACGTACAGGGAGTGGAAGACGGTGGCGTCCACCGCCCCCAGGACGGTGCCGAGGCCGGGGTGGGCGTCCAGCCGTGCGAGCACGGCCCGCAGGTCGTCGTCGCTGTCTCCGACCTTGACCCCGAAGTGGTAGAGGCCGAGCCTGCGGCCGGTGGGCACCGGCGTTGCGGCCGCACCGACCTCGATGAGCATCAGGTCGTGGTGGGTCTCGCCCGCACGGAACCCTGCGAACCGGTGCGGTCCGCTCGGGACCGGCAGAAGAGGCCAGCCGAGGACGTCCCGGTAGAACACCAGGGACCGTTCGAGGTCGGCGACGTACAGGACGATGTGCCCCAGCCCCCGAACCCGGCCCGCCGCAGGCGGAGGCGGAGGCGGAGGCGGAGGCGGAGGCGGAGTGTTGTGGTCGATGGCCATGAGTGACAGCTCTCCTTCGGCTCGGCCTCCTGGGTGGGCCGCGGTGCTGACACAGGCCCGAAACGCAACTCCGGAAGGTTGAACGTTCACGCTGAGAGTAGGCACGTCCAACATGAAGCGTCAACCTGGTCAGCGTGAATATTCAACTTGCATGGGTGTCCTTGCCTCGGCATACACGCATAGAATCGGCTCATGGACGCAACTGAGCCGCAGTGGCTGAACGAAGGCGAAACCCGCACCTGGCTCGCGCTCGTCGCCCTTGCCACCCGTCTTCCTGCCGCCCTGGACGCACACATGCAGCGCGATGCCGGAATGACCCATTTCGAGTACCACGTCATGGCCGCCCTCGGCATGGCGCCCGAGGGCACCATGCGCCCCAGCGACCTCGCCACCGCCGTCGGCAGCTCTCTCTCCCGCGTCTCCCACTTGCTGCGCCGTCTGGAGGACAAGGGCTGGATCGAGCGCACCCCCGATCCCAGCGACAGCCGTTACAGCTACGCGTCACTGACGCCGGCAGGGCAGGAGAAGATGGCTCGCACCGCACCAGGCCACGTCGCCACCGCACGCCGCCTGGTCTTCGACGCGCTCACCCCTGCCCAGCAGCGGCAACTGACCGTCATCGGGGAGCGGGTCTGCTCCGCGATCGACCAGAACGACGCCCGCAACCGCTGAGGTCGTCGCCTCCGCGGTCGGCGGCCCACGCCCACGCCAAGCCCTGCTCCGCCTCGCCCTCCTCCGCCTCACCCCCCACCGCACCGGCGTGCCGTTCGCGATGCTCCGCGACGGCACCTGCCACCAACCCCGAACCCGACACCTCGCTTGACGAAAGACAGAGAGGCACCCGAGCTGATGGCGCTCTCCCGGATCTACGACCCTCACGGCGGGTCCGCGCAGGCGGCGAGGTAATCCGCCCAACTGCCCTGCGCGTACGGGGCCATCCGCCTGCCTCACGGACCTGGACATCGGCCGGCTGGAGCACCTACTGACTGAAGGAGCCGTCCATGGCGGTGCGAGAAATCGACGCAGTGGCGGCCGTTGCGCCGCTGGGGATTTCCAGCCGACGGGAGGGGCGACTGTGCGGGCCTGACCCAGGTGGAAGACCTCCCGGGCAGCGCATCCGCTGCCCAGGAAGAGGCTGGGCCAGGACACGGCCGAAAGGCATCAGATGCAAAGCCGATCCGTGTTCGCCGGGGCCGCAGCCGCCGCACTGCTCACCCTGGCAGGCTGCGGGCACACCCCGTCGGCCACCCCGAAACCGTCACGCATTACTGGAGGACCGTTGAAGCCGTCGCCGAGTGAGTCCGCCCCGCATTCCTCGAAGCTGGATGCCGCGCTGCCTCCGGCACCGACAGGTGAGCGACGGGATCAGTACCTGAGCCACATGCTGTTCCACACTCCGATGATCAGGTCGTTCAGCCCGGACGAGGTGGTCGAGAAAGGGCGTAGGCAGTGCGCGGTACTGAACCGTCCGGACGCTGTGGAGCGAACGATCGAGGCGTTCACCAGCGGCCCTAACAAGCCCACACCCGATCAGGCGCGGGAACTGAACAAGGTGATCAGTACCTACATCTGCGATCACTGGCAGAAGAGCTGAACGACGGAAATCTCCGTCAGCAACCTGAGCCGTGCCGAAGCCCCCGTCAGCCACCCGGCCGGCGGGGGGCTCGTCGCCCTGGCCGAGGAGTGCGTGATCCCCTTTACGGCCAGGCGGAGCATGTGGCGCCGCAGTGTCCCCATCCCTCTCAGCCATACGCACAAGTCATTCAGGAAAAACCATGCTCCGCACCACCGCCTCGTCATCTGAAACCGTCAGGTCCGCCCGCTTGCCGGGCTTCTCCACCAACGACTGGGCCGCCCCCGCCCTCAAACATCTTCCTCAGCCTCTACGCCGACGTCCGCCTCCAGGCCGCCGACCCACGCCGCTAACGCTCAGACCCGGGCGCCCGCCACCCTCGCCTCACTGGCGGTCAACATCATCGCCATCTGACACGGCGAGCGACTGAGGCGGTCGCGTCCGGACGGCTGGAGACCGTGAGAGCGATATCGTCATAAAATCGGCAAGTCATCTCAGATCATCGCGCCGAAGATGGCACCGTAAATACGCGTGAAACCGACCGGAACCAGACAAACCGACCACTCCATGCGCTGGAGGCTGCTGCTGGCCAGCGCCACCATGCTCTTCGTCGAGCTGGCGCTGATCAGATGGGCGGGCGCCAACGTCGTCCACCTCAGCTACTTCTCGAACTTCATCCTGCTGGGATCGTTCCTGGGTATCGGCATCGGGTTCCTGATCCCCGCCGCGCGCGGGCAGTGGCTCGCACGCTGGGCACCGGTGCCGCTCGCGGTTCTCGTCATCCTGGTACGCGAATTTCCGGTGCAGGTGCGTCAAAGCAGCGGCCAGGTCATCTACTTCACCGCCGTGAAGACCACCGGCCTTCCCGGGTGGGTGACACTGCCGGCCATCTTCCTGCTCACCGCGGTGATCATGGCCGCGATCGGTAAGATCACCGCCGACCTCTTCCGGCGGCTTCCCTCGCTCGACGCCTACCGCTGCGACCTGCTCGGCAGCATCACCGGCTCGGTGTCCTTCGCCCTGGTGTCCTGGCTCCGCGCTCCCTCGGTCGTATGGGGCGTACTCGCCGCCGCTGCCCTGCTGATCCTCGGTGGGCGACGCAACACCGTGCGGTACGGCATCCCCCTGATGGCGATGGTCGCTGTGCTGTTCGTGGAGACGACGACGGCCGGTATCTCCTGGTCGCCCTACTACAAGATCCAGCTCACGCCGTCGGCGTCCACCACACGGGAGTACCGCATCTCCGCCAACGGTGTCCCGCACCAGAGCATCGCGCCGCTCCCGGTGCTGATGCAAAGGAACTCGCCCTATCGGCAGCCGTACGACCGTACGCCGGGCAATCCGCACAAGCGCGTGCTGGTCATCGGGGCCGGAAACGGCAATGACGTCGCGGTCGCGCTGGCGCACGGAACGCGGCGCGTGGACGCGGTCGAGATCGATCCCCGGCTGCAGCAGATCGGCGCACAGCTGCACCCCGCGAAGCCGTACGACGACCCCCGGGTGCACGTCTACATCAACGACGGACGGGCTTTCCTGGAACGGACGAACGCCAAGTACGACCTCGTCGTCCTGGCGCTGCCGGACTCGCTGACACTGGTGGCCGGGGCGAGCAATCTGCGCCTGGAGAGCTACCTGTTCACCCGGCAGGCGTTCGAGGCCGCGCGCGATCACCTGGCGCCGAACGGCGCGTTCGCCATGTACAACTATTACCGGACGAGCTGGCTGGTCGACCGCTTCGCCGGCTCCCTCGATGACATCTACGGCCACGCCCCCTGTATGACGACGTTCGGCAAGAACGCGGCCGTGCTGGTGGCCGGGATGACGACTGCCGACCAGTCGTGCCGTCAGATCTGGCAGCCCAGCGGGGCGGTCCCGGCAGCCGCGAGCGATGACCACCCTTTCCCGTATCTGCTCCACCGGGACATTCCCACGCTCTACCTGGGCGCGCTGGGTGCGATTCTGCTGGTGACACTCCTGGCGGTGCGCCTGACCGGGGTCCGGATCCGAAGCACGGTCCGCTACACCGACATGTTCCTGATGGGCGCGGCCTTCATGCTGCTCGAAACGAAGAACGTGATCGGCTTCGCGCTCTACTTCGGTACGACCTGGCTGGTCAACGCCCTGGTCTTCATCGGCGTCCTGCTCGCCGTCCTCGCGGCGGTCGAGGTCCGGCGCCGGCTGCGGCGGGTCCACCGGCTGGCGCTGCAGCTCCTGCTCTTCGGTACCCTCGCGGCAGCCTGGCTCGTTCCGGCGCACGCCGTGCTCTCGCTGCCCTTCGCCGGACGGCTCGCCGCCGCCATCGCCCTGGCCTTCGCCCCTATCTTCTGCGCCAACCTCATCTTCTCGGACCGCCTCGCGCTCGCCGCGGACCCGACATCCGCGTTCGGCGCGAATCTGCTGGGCGCGCTGACCGGGGGCGCGCTGGAATATCTGGCGCTGGTGACGGGCTATCAGGCGCTGCTGCTGGTCGTCGCCCTGCTGTACCTGGGAGCGTGCATCGCCATGCGGTTCGCCGGGCGCGGGCCGGGCGCGCAGTCACGGTCGGTGCCGGACGAGACGGTGGCCCTCAACAGCCGCTAGAGCGGGGGCAGGCTGATGTGGGTGTGCATATATGTCGCGGGGGCAGGCGGGGAGCGTCGACCCTGCCGTCAGGCGTCGCGCTGCGGGCGCACGTAGAGCCCCCGCCGGAGTGGGCTCAGCTCGGCGGCCACGGCCTCCAGGTGCTCGCGCCCGTGCCGGGACAGGTCGTTGCTCTTCGGGAAGTACTGCCGCAGCAGGCCGTTCGCATTCTCGTTCGATCCGCGTTGCCGGGGCTGCCCGGATCGCAGAAGTAGACCGGTGGCGATCGCCGACCTGCCATCCCTTCCGGTGATGAGGTCTCCCTCCCAGGGGCCGGGGACGGCCCGGTCGGCGGCCTCCGCCGGCCGCTCGCAACATCACCGGCCGGTAGGCCCGGTGGGAGGAGTCACCACGCAGCGGCAGCCCGTTGCCAGGAAGCAGCACGCCGCCGACGCCGAGCGCGCCAAGCAGACACAGCAGGTCATCGAACAGCAGCGACAGCAGCAGGCGCAGACCCCCGGCGCGGCTCACGTCGTGAAGATCGTCACCGTCGTACGACGGCACAGCGGCGGTCAGGCCGCTACGGCTCCCCAGGCGCCCGGCGCCGCCACCCGCTCCGCACCCGCAGCACCGGCCCGTGCCGCCGCCCCGGCACCCGCGGCCCCCGCACCCGCTCCCGCGCCGGTCACCAACTCCCGTGCCAGCAAGGTGACCGACCGCCCCGACGGCACGAACAGCACAGCCCTTGTACCGGGCTGCCCCGGCATCGAGATCGACGGCGGCCGGATCCTCGTACCCGAAGGCGCCCGGCTGGACCTGGGTGGCATCGGCAAGGGGTACGCCGCCGACCTCGTCGCCTACGAGCTGCGCACGGCCCGGGCCGCCGGCGCCCTGGTCAACCTGGGCGGCGACGTCCGCGTCAGCGGTACACCGCCCACCGACGCCGGCTGGGTCGTCTCCGTGGCCGACCCGTGGCAGGACGGCCGGGACCTGGTAACCCTCGCCGTGGCCGAAGGCGCGGTCGCCACCTCCAGCCGGCTGCGCCGCAGTTGGCGCAGGGGCGGGCAGGAGGCGCATCACCTGATCGATCCCCGCACCGGCGCGCCCGCGGCCGACGGGATCGCCGCCGTCACCGTGGTCGCCCAGCAGGCCCACTGGGCGGAGATCCTGGCCAAGGCCGCGCTGATCGCCGGACCTGACCCCCGACCCGATCTGCTCGCCGCGCACGGCGCCGCGGGTCTGATAGCCCTGCACGACACGACGCTGCTGCGCTGCGGCGGCCTGGAAAGGTACGAGACATGGACCCCAAGCTCTGGTGGGACCTCGCCCGCGCCGGCGGGCTGACCGCCTGATGGCTGGTCTCGCTGGCCGTGCTGTGGGGGCTGCTGCTGTCCACCCGCGTGCTCGGCGGCCGTACCGCCCCCTCCTGGCTCCTCGACGTGCACCGGCTGCTCGGCGGCCTCGCGGTCGTCTTCACCGGCCTGCACATCACGGGCCTGGTGATGGACAAGTGGGTGCACTTCCGCTGCGCGGACGTGCTCGTGCCGATGGCCGCCTCATACCGGCCCGGCGCCGCGGCCTGGGGCGTCGTGGCCTTCTACTTCCTCGCCGCGATCCAGATCACCTCGCTGCTCAAGTCCCGTATCCCCGAGGCGCTGTGGCGGTGGGTGCACCGCACGGCCTTCGCCGTGTTCGTGCTGGGCACGGTGCACACCTTCACCGCGGGCACGGACGCCGGCGGACCGCTGGTGCGCTGGAGTGCCGCCGTCATCGCGGGCGCGTTCGTGTTCCTGGTGACGTACCGGATCGCGGCCGGCCACAGGATCACCAAGCGCACTCCTGCGGTTACGACGCCTCGTCCCGGCCGCGGCTTCAACCGGCTCACCATCCGCGAGGTCCGGCGCGAGACCGAGGACGCAGCGTAGGTCGTCTTCGACGTCCCCGCGGAACTCGTCCCCGGCTACCGATTCACCCCCGGTCAGCACCTCACCCTCAAGGTCGCAGATCAACGTCGCACGTACTCCCTGTGCAGCGGCGTCGGCGACGGCGAACTGCGCATCGCCGTCAAGCGGGTGCCCGGCGGGCGCGTCTCCACCTGGATCACCACCGGGCTGCGCGTGGGAGACACGGTCGAGGTCTCCGCCCCGGCCGGCCGCTTCACCACCGAGACCAACCCCCTCAACTCCCGCCACCTCGTGGGCGTCGCCGCAGGCAGCGGCATCACCCCCGTCGCCGCGATAGTCAAGAGCGTCCTGCTCCTGGAACCACACAGCCACTGCACGCTGGTGTACGGCAACAAGGACCCCGAGTCGGTGATACTCTCCCGCGACTTGGCGGAACTGGTGGCCCGGCACGCCGACCGGTTCCACCTGATCCACGTCTACAGCCGCCACGACGAGGGCGACCCGGAGCGATACGGCCGCCTCACCAAGGACCGCTTCCAGGCCCTGGTCACCCGCCACGCTCCCGACATCGCGAAGGCCGACGAGGCCTTCCTCTGCAGGCCGCTGGAGATGACCGACGCGGTCCGCGAGGCCCTGACCGGCCTCGGCGTACCCGCCAACCGCATCCACTCCGAACGCTTCACCGGCTCCACCCCGCCTGGAGCCGCGACGCGGGCCGCCGACGCGACCGCCGAGCACGACGTGACGATCCTCGACCAGGGAGCCAGGACCACCGTCACCGTCCGCCCCGCCGAAACCGTCCTCGACGCGGGCCTGCGCGCCGGCCTGGACCTCCCCTACTCCTGTCAGGAAGGCATCTGCGGCACCTGCCGCGCCAAGTCGACCGGCGGCCCCGTCCGCCTCGACGACTGCGACCTCGACCAGACCGACATCGACGCCAACTACATCCTGACCTGCCGCACCCGCCCCCTCAACGACACCGCCGTCATCGACTTCGACCAGACCTGAGAGCCGCACGCGCAGCGCGGTTCCGGTGGGCGCTGGATGTCGACCGCGTAGGTGGAGAAGGTGGTGAAACCGCCCCGGGCCCCACTGCTGAAGTAGGCGCGCACCTGCCGGTGCGCGGCCCGCATGTCGGTGATGATCACCATGAAGACGTCGACGATGCCGCAGATTGACGGCGGTGCGCTCGTCGCCGACGCCATCACCGGCCGCGTCCTCGGCGTCGCTCAGCTCCATCCCGACTGCTGGAGCGACAGGGACATGCGCCGACGCCGAACCCGGTTTCCACACCGTGGGGAATGGCAGCACACGACGCAAGATGAGATGATCGGCATGTTGCGTCCGATCTGGAACGGCACGGCGCTCACTGAGGCACCCCACGCGAAGGTGGTTGAGACAACAAGTATTTCCGGGCGGGGTCCTTGCGCCGGGAGTACTTCCTCGACAGTCCGCCCCACGATGGTGTGCCCGCGGACAGGGCTCGCCCGCCACCACACCGGTGCGCGTCGACGGCCGACTCAACCCGGCGTAGCCCGGTACTACCTCCTCGCCGACAGCATCAGGAACCACGTCGGAAGGACGTGATGGCTGGAGCCCCCGAGCAGGCGTCGTGCGCCGTAGCAACAAGGGTGGCCGCGAAGTCGGGCGCAGCCTTTGCTGGGGCCCTGCCCCAGTGGCTTCCGCCGGTGGAGAGGAGACTCCGATGGCCGGGACCGCGGCCGTGCTGTCCGGCGGGAGAGCCTGGGTGCCATCCAGGTGGGCATGCTGCTGGCGCTGGCCGACCTGTGGCGGGCCATGCGCCGTAACGACAGCTTCCCGGTCCAGCCCGTACGTGGGCTGCTCGCTCCGACCGGCCGGGGCAACCATCTCGTCGCTGCCGATGCCTTCCCGTGGCTGCCTGAACAGCATTTGGGCGTCAGACGTCTGGAGGACGCCGCCTGCCAACTGTGCTCGATGGCCGCCGAGGTCACGACCGGCAGGCAGGCGGTGCTCTCCCGCCGCCCGGTCTTCGACGCGGGGATGGCCGGCGCCGCGGTACCCGGAGTGTTTCCTCCGGTGCGGCCCACGCAACGGAACCTGATGGACGGCGCAGTGGCGAACCGCACGCCGATCTCGGTTGCCGTAGAGGCCGGGACACAGACGGTGTACGCCGCGTACGGTTCCTCGGTTGCACGTGCACGCCGCACCGCCGCTGTGCCCGCTGGGCATCTCCCCGGCCGATTTCCGCCACAACCCCGCACTCATCACACGCGCCCAGGAGAGCACCCGCACCTGGCTTGCCGACGGAGCGCCCGGCGATGCGCGGTACCCGCAGACGCACACGCATCAATGACCGGTTGCGGCCTTCGCGGGCTGCCGACGTCAGGGTGAGGAGGGTCAGGCAACTCGGAGGTGTTCCAGATGGAAAAAGGCTCTTCGGGGTCGGTCGCCAGCGGGCGGCTGGAGCGCCATGACGGGTACGCGCCGCTGCGGGATTACGCGGCCATCGGGGACGGCCGCACCGTCGCGCTGGTGGCCCGCGACGGTGCCGTGGACTGGCTGCCGGTGCCCGATCTGGACTCCCCAACGGTGTTCACCGCGGTCCTCGACAGTCGTCACGGTGGCAGCTGCACTCTGCGGCCGACCGTACCCTGGACAGTGGCCCGCCGCTACCTGCCTGGCACCAACGTGCTGGAGACCACCTTCACCACCGCCCTGGGCACGGTCCGTGTCACCGATGCGATGACGGTGCCGGACACCCGTCTGACGCCCATGCGGGAGCTGCAGCGCCAGGTCGACGGACTGTCGGGAAGCGTGCCGATGCACTGGAGCGTGACACCCCGCTTCGGCTACGGCAGCGGCCCGACACGCATCCGCACGCGGGCAGGGGTCCCGGTGGCCTCCCGCGGGGCGGACGCGGTCGCGGTCTGCACCTGGCAGGCCGGCCGACCGCAGTGCACCGAGTCGGCGATCAGCGGCCGCTTCGAAACCCAGCCGGGGTCCCGCGCACTGATCGCCTTGTCCTTCGCCCACCAGGAACCGCTGATCCTCCCCTCATGTGCCGAGTGCGATGCGCGCCTGGCACACACCTGCGCCGCCTGGCGCCGCTGGCTGGGCGAGCGCACCTTCGGCGGGCCGTGGCAGCAGGCGGTGGAGCGCAGCGCCCTGGCGCTGAAGCTGCTCGTCTTCGCCCCCTCGGGCACGATCGCGGCAGCCGCCACGTCCTCCTTGCCCGAGCAGATAGGCGGGATCCGCAACTGGGACTACCGGTTCTCCTGGATCCGGGACTCGGCGTTCACCCTGGACGCGTTCCTGCGGCTGGACTGCGCCCGCGAGGCGCACGCCTACTTCTGGTGGCTGATGCACGCCACCCAGCTCACCCATCCGCGCCTGCGCGTGCTCTACGGGCTGGACGGCGGCGCCCGCGCCATCGAGCGGACGCTGCCGCTCCCGGGCTACCAGGGGTCCGCGCCGGCCCGGATCGGTAACGCGGCCTCCGACCAACTGCAGCTGGACACCTACGGTGAGCTGCTGCAGACCGCATGGCTGTACGCGCAAGCCGCAGGGCGGCTGGACGCCGACATCGCCCGCCGCGTCGCAGAGATGGCCGACCTGGTGTGCAGGCTGTGGCGGGAGCCGGACGCGGGGATCTGGGAGGTCCGCAGCCGCCCGCTGCACTTCACCCAGTCCAAGATGATGTGCTGGGTGGCCCTGGACCGCGCCACACGCATGGCCGACCTGCGCCTCATCCCCGCCCGCCACGCCGACCGCTGGCGGCAGGAACGCCAGGCGATCAGGCACTTCATCGAGACACACTGCTTCAGCGACCGCAAGCACAGCTACACCCGCACCGCCGGCAGCGAGGAGGTGGACGCCAGCCTGCTGCTCGGCCTGCTGTACGGCTACGCCGACCCCGACCAGCCGCGGCTGCGCGGCACGGTCGAGGCCATCCGCCGCGAGCTGGCCCACGGCCCGTTCGTCCACCGCTACAGCGACGCCGACGGCCTGCCCGGCAGCGAGGGCGCGTTCCTGGCCTGTTCCTTCTGGCTCGCTGAGGCGCTGGCCGACTGCGGACGCGTCACGGAAGCCGCCGACCTGATGGACCAGCTGATCACGTTGGCCAACGACGTCGGCCTGTACAGCGAGGAGATCGACCCGGCCGACGGCGCGTTCCTGGGCAACCTGCCGCAGGCCCTCAGCCACCTGGCGCTGATCAGCGCCGCCTGCGCCCTCACCGAACGGGACCAGCGATGAGTGTGACAGCAGCGCTCGCGGGCGGGTTCCTCGGGACCCTGGTCCTCACCACCATGCTGCGGGCGGCGGGCGAACTCAGACTCACCCGCATCGACCTGCCCTTCCTCCTCGGCAGCGCCTTCACCGTCAACCGCACCCGCGCCAAGGCCCTCGGATACCTGCTGCACTTCATCATCGGGCAGCTCTTCGCCCTCGGCTACTACGCCCTGTTTCTTGCCCTGGGCCACAGCAGCTGGTGGCTGGGGACGCTGTTCGGACTCGCCCACGGCGTGTTCGCCGGCACCGTACTCGTCAACATCCTGCTGCCCCTGGTCCACCCCCGTATGGGCAGCCCCCTCACCAGCGCCCCCGATGTGGCGCTGCTGGAACCTCCCGGCTTCCTCATGCTCAACTACGGCCTGGCCACCCCGATCGTCACCCTCGTCGCGCACCTCGCCTACGGCGCCGTCGTCGGCGCCTTCACCTCCCTGAGCACATAGCCCCCCCCGGGCTGGCCCGCCCCGTTTCGGGGGCGACGGCCGAGCTGGCTGGGGCGGTGACGGTGCGCGCCGCCGCGAGCAGCTGTTCCGGGCGGCGCGGACGGGATGCGGCTGACCTGCTACGTCACCCGCGCCACCGGCCTGCGCAGCCTCCCCCGTCGGTTGACGGACGAGGAGGGAATCGCTCTGCAGCGCATCGTGCGGCGGGGCCAGCACAGCACGATCAAGGTCCTCCGCGCGATGACCACGCATCGCTGCTATGCGGCCGGAGCACTGCTCGCCTCCACCGACGCGGCGGGCATCTGGACGGTGCAGTCCGGCATCTTCCCGGAGAACGCCGCCAGCCTCGCCCCGCAACGGCGGGCCGGATTCCGCGTGATCGGCACCGCGAGCGCGTCGGCCGTCACCGCGGAAAGTGGCGCCACGTCGTCCTCGTGCGTCGGTACCGAGAGGAAGCAGAACATCAACAACAGAAGCTTGGGGAAGTCATTACGCGCCATGCCGTCGGGGGCAAATCCCGATGAAGGTCATTTCCGTATGAGTTCATAAGAGGCAAAAACCTCCTGCACAACAACCTCATCGAAAGGTTTCGTCAAGGTTTCGCCGATATTCATGGTCGATATGCCGACATAGAGGGATTGGATCACGCCTCGCTGACCAGCTTGGCCGCCCTCGGCGACGCCACGCGTCGACGCATGTTCGAGCTCATCCGGCAAGAGCGGCGGCCGATGACGCGCGAGGAGGTGGCCGACAGCCTCGGCATCTCCCGCAAGTTGGCGGCCTTCCACCTGGACAAGCTGGTGGCGGCAGGGCTGCTCCAGGCTCGCTACGAATCGCCCACGGGCATCCGCAAGGTCGGCCGCCGGCCCAAGGTGTACGAGCCGGCCGACGACGCCGTGGCGGTGAGCATCCCCGAGCGCCGCTACGGCATGCTGGCCGACGTCCTCACCGAGGCCGTGCTCACCGAGACGGACGAGGAATCGGCCCACGACGCCGCCCTGCGCGTGGCACGCCGACGCGGGGAAACCCTGGGCCGCGCCGAACGCGAGCGGGTGCGTCCCGGTCGCCTCAGCGCCGAGCGCGGACTGACCGTGGCGGCCGAAACACTGGCGGAGTTCGGCTTCGAGCCCGAGCGCATCACGCCCACTCTGATGCGGCTGCGCAACTGCCCCTTCCATCCCATGGCAGCCAAGGCCCCGGAACTGGTCTGCGCCGTCAATCAGGCCTTCCTGGCCGGCTACCTGCACAGCCTGGGAAGCGACAAGACCACAGCGGTACTCGCCCCGCGGCCCGGCTCATGCTGCGTCGAACTGCGTGGCGAGGGCTCGGCTGAAGGCAGTTCGGAGACAGGTTCCACCTGCGAGCGATGAGCCGAGGCCCTGCTGCACTCGCATCCCACGGCGCCTCTGGGCCGACCTGCGCCTTGCACAAGAACAGCTGGAGTTGTCATGAACTCCACCTCCGCCACCGAAGTCGCCCCGAGAGGAGTGGGAGCGTGCTGCGCCGTCGGCAACGCGGTGCTGCACGGTCTCCTCATCCCTTCTCATCTTGAGGAGGTGTTGTACATCGGCGTCCTGTTCGCCCTGGGTAGTGCCGTCATGCTCGTCGTGGCGGTGCACTGGTGGCCGTGTGGCATGCCACGCTCGCCTGGCTGAGCGGGGTCCTCGTCAGCCTTGGCATGATCGTCGGTTTCCTGCTGTCGCGCACCGTCGGCCTGCCGGAAGGCTACCGCGAAACCAGCTGGGAGCTGCCCTACGGCCCCCTCTCCCTGATCGTCGAGGGAGTATTCGTCCTCGCCTTCCTTGCCCGGCCGGGCAGGAGGCCGACGACCCATGTCGCCCCAGGGCCCCCGCACAGGGAGGACCACGAGCGGATCACGTCTGGGCGGGGCGGACAGAGGAGGTGATGCCTGTTCTCCAGGTCGGTGCCTTCGCGGGCGGCGGGTGACGCACAGAGCTACGCGCAGGCTCTGAAGCGCAGCGGACGGCCCGCCGAGGCCGCCCTGAAGTCAAGTACACCCTCGGAGAGGGGCTCAAAATGCGCGTGCACATCACCCGTATCAAGAGAGTGGCCATCGCGGTTGCTTCTGCACCGATCCTGGCCATCTCCGCCGGAGCTGGAGCCGCCCACGCAGCCGCCACCGCCGCGCCCGAGCACGTCGTCTCGTTCCACCAGGACGACGGCTGGGGCTGGGGCTGGGGTGACGACAGCGGCTCAGGCTGGGGTGGAGGACATCACGGCCACGGCTGGGGCTGGGGCTGGGGCTGGGGTGGAGAGCACCACGGCCACGGCTGGGGCTGGGGTGGAGGACATCACAGCCACGGCTGGGGCTGGGGCTGGGGCGACTGAGTGTCAGCAGAACTGATCGCAACCCCCTGACGACAAAGGATGGATCCGGGCGCTCGATCCCATCGGGCACCCGGATCCATATGACGAAACCCCTGATGTACCTGATGTGTCGGTGTCTGCGACGACGGGGGGATCCCAATCATGTTGTCAAGCAGGGGTGGTGACGCCTTGTGAGCGATCATGCCGCTATGGCAGCAGGCTGGGGGCCGAGTGCTGTGTCGCTCCAGTCGTCGGCGACCTGGTCAACGTCCACCGCACCCACCAGTTCCAGCGAATCATCGCCGAGGAGTTCCCGCTCCTCGTTGGCGAGTTCTCAAGAACGAGTGCGGTTTCCCGAAGGCGGTTGTGGAATCTGCCCAGCGTCTACGCCTCATGGGTGCGGACGAGCAGACGGCCGTAGACCGGGCGGCACGGGATGTGCGATCGGCCGCCCCCATGCCTCCTTTGGGCGGTCCGGCGGGGTGCTGCTGCTTCCACTACTGCCGGCGCAGTTGATGCTCGGCCTCCGGCGCCGTTCACGACCCCGGCATGTCCCTCCCTGTGCGTCGCCCCGACTCACGTCTGCGGCCGCAGATTCCCGCCGCCCAGGGCTATTCATTCTCAGCCGTGCTGATGAGGGTGACGAGCGCGGCAACACCGGTGACCTTGAGAGCCTCGTCACGGGCGTCGGTGATCAGGGCCCCGTCGAAGCGGTCGAGGACCAAGCCGTACCCTTCGAGAACGGCGGAGCCGTCCAGCACGACGGCGAGCAGCGTCGCCCCGGCGGGTACGGAGAACGCCACCGTGCCGCGTACGATTTCCACCTGCGCGGTGGCCCGTCCCCGCCGAACCATCACGTTGAAGTCCACGAGCGGACCACCGAGCAGCTGGCAGTCGGTGGTGGCCTCTCCGGAGAAGGGGAAAGGGACGTACCGCTCGGCCACGGTGTGGGAGGTTCCGTCGACGGTCAGCACCATGCCGGGGCCGTCGACCAGGGTGATGACCCGGTCAACACCTTCGAAGCGGGAAAACGGACCTGGCTCGGCCACGTCGGCGAGACTGACGCGCCACACAAAGTCTGACACCCCTGCCTGGCTCGGGGCCGAGGCGATCTCGCGGGTCAGTCCACCCCCGTTCTTCCATGGCACCGCAGGGCGCTCGTCCGCTCTCAGCACGCGCACCGCCATCTCATACCCCTTCTCGTCCGAGGTCAGCGTCGGCGGCCCCGTCCTCGTCCCGGACGGCGAGCGCGCTCAACGCGGCTTCCGTGAAGACGCGGTAGCCGACACCACGCGTGTAGCCGTGGATCTCCCGGGTGTCCAGCGCCTCCGTGAAGGCCAGTACGCCTGCCCTGATCGCCTGGCCCGGCACCAGGATAGGAAAGCCTGACGGGTAGGGCGTGACGATCGTTGCCGACACCGTCTCACGTATCTCCGCCATGGCCTTGGCGATGTCGTCGGCACTGAGGAACTCACACAGGTTCTCGTCATAGGCCGAATAGAAGGCCTTGCACATGTCTCCCTCAGGTGTGCGGCCACCCGGCCTCGAGGGATCAGTTCTGGTTCACCGGCCACACTGCGGCCGGATCGCAGTGGTCTGGACAGGCGAGCAGGTAGACCTCGTTGCCGAGAAACAGCCAGTAGGTATCGGCGCTGATGCTGTAGGGCTGCTCTGGCTGGCCGGGCCGGATGGCGAACTGCATGTGCTCAGGTACCTGGCAGATGTACATCAAATCGGTGCCGCACGGACACCGGTAGTACTCGGGATCCTGAGCCCAGGACGGCCTACCGCCCACCTTGAACACCTGGGCCCGCAGTCCTCGCGCATCAGAGGTGACGGCGAAGGGGTGCAGGGTCAGCGGCAGGGCGCACACGGACGGTTCGGGCTCCGCCGCCTGCAGCGTTGCGTTGCGCTGGAGCAGCACGCGCCAGAACGGACGCGGGTAGGGCGGCTGCGGAGCGTCCCAGTACCGTGGGCCGCCCACCGAGTTCCGCACCGGCTGCTCCAGCGGCTCGGTTCCGCTCTCGATCGCATGGGCACGCAGCACCGCTTGCATCTTCCTCACATGACATTCGAGTATCCACTCACCCTAAGCCTCGATCCACCGATGTGATGCCTGGGAGATGGGTGTCGGGATGTAAGGGATACCTCGTGACCTGTGATGATGGACTTGTCGGAGCCTTCTTCACGCACGATCGGCGAGGCATCTCGTGGGTGAAGACATCCCATGCCGTTTCGGCGGTCTCTGTCTGGTTCGACGGAGCGAGTCTGACGCCGATGCGGGGCTGTTGCCGCTGATCCAGCTGGCGGGTCGGGCCCGGCCGCCGTGGTGCACCAGACCGGTACGGTGAGGAGATGATCTCATCTGACCGTAGAGCAGCCGAACGTGAGGCGGCGGAGGCAATCACCTATCGTGTGGCGGAGAGTGAGAGGGACAAGTCCGCCGTCATCAAGGGCGAGTTCAGCTCGGATACCGTCTTCGAAGTGGTCGGTTCCGAAGGCGGGTTCACCATTCGGCCCGCCCGGCTGGACCCGCCGGTTCACAAGGTCTTCCCCGACGACGAGCCCGAGGCCGATGAGGCGTCCGAGGGCAAGCGGCGGTTTGTCGCGCTGGATGGCGAACTCGTGTGCGGCTATGTCGACACGGAGTATGAGCCCTGGAACCGGCGGCTGACCATTGCCGATATCGAGGTGGCCGGGCCGTACCGAGGCCGGGGAATCGGGCGGACACTGATGAGCCACGCCATCGGCTGGGCCCGGGAATGCGGTGCCGGGCACGTCTGGCTGGAAGTGACGAACATCAACGCTCCGGCCATCCGCGCCTACCGGCGGATGGGGTTCACCCTCTGCGGCCTGGACACTTCCCTCTACAGCGGTACCGAGTCCGAGGGGGAGACGGCACTGTACATGAGCCGCTTCCTCGACTGATCCGCTGGCCGGTAGCCGGTCCAGTGCTTGAACATGGAGACGCGGATGTCCTCTGAGCTGGGACGATGGGACTTCCTACGGTTCCACGTCCGAAGAGCAAGAGAACACCCCGCGAGATGCAATCCTCCCATGCCGCTTCATCGGTGTCCGCCGCGTTCGATGACGCGAACCTGGCCGCGCATGCCGGGCTGGTCCCCGTGATGCGCCTGGCCGAGCGGTGCGGGCTTGCCCGTCTGACGGCGCAGAAGGTGAAGCTGCGCGGGGCCAAGAACAGTGCGGGTGCCGCAGCGGACGCCAAGGCCACCAGCATCGTGGCCGGTATGGCCGCGGGTGCGGACAGCATTGACGACCTGGACGTCCTGCGGCACGGTGCGATACCGGCCCTGTTCGACGGGATCCATGCCCCCTCCACACTCGGCACATTCCTGCGCGCGTTCACTCACGGCCATGCGCGCCAACTCCACGCCGTGCACCGCAGGTTCCTCGCCGCGCTGCCCGCGCACACCCTGCTGCTGCCGGGCGCCGGCGAGACGGCGTTCATCGATGTCGACTCCACCCACAAACGCGTCTACGGCCGCACCAAGCAGGGCGCGGAATACGGTCGGTTCAAAGGGATACGCACCCTGCAATCCCTGCTCGCCACCATCTGCACCACCACCTCCCGGCCGGTGATCGCTACCGTGCGGCTGCGCCGCGGCAAAGCGGCCGACTCCCGCGGCGCCCCGAAACTCGTCAGCGAAGCACTGGCCACCGCGGCCGAGGCCGGCTGCACCGGCCTGCGCATCCTGCGCGCGGACTCGCAGTTCTACAACGCCCGTGTGATCGCCGCCTGCCGCCGGGCCCAACCCCGCTTCTCGATCACCTCCGGCATGAACCCTTCTGTCAAACGGGCCGTCCTGGCCGTCCCCGAGGCCGCATGGCAGCAGATCACCTACCCCACCGCCGTGCCCGACGCCGACACCGGCGAACTCATCCTCGACGCGGAGGTCGCCGAGATCGCCTACACCGCCTTCACCGGCAGAAGGAAGGCGGAGCAGGTCACCGCCCGGCTGATCGTGCGCCGGGTCCGCGACCTCGCCAAACCCGCCACCGTCGGCGAGCAGGGCGAACTGTTCCCCGTCTGGCGCCATCACCCGTTCTTCACCGACAACCCCGCGCCGATGCTCCAGGCCGAGCGGGAACACCGCCACCACGCCGTCGTCGAGCAGATCATCGCCGACAGCAAAGCCTCCGCCCTGGCCCACCTACCCTCGGGAGACTTCCACGCCAACGCCGCCTGGCTGACCCTGTGGGCCATGGCCTACCACCTGCTGTGGGCCGCAGGCACCCTGGCCTCGGCCTTCCACGCCAAAGCCACCACCGCCACCCTGCGCACTCACCTCGTCCGTGTCCCTGCCAGGATCGCCCGCTCCGCCCGGCGCCTGACACTGCACCTGCCGCAGCGATGGCTCTGGCAGGACCCATGGACGCAGTTGTTCGCCGCCGCCCACGCACCGCCCGAAGCAGCCCTATGCCCCTGACCACTTCGCCCGCCAGGGCCCAACCGGAGCAGAAATCGTGGAAGAGCTGGGCAGACCAGCGGGTACCTCCTACCCACACCGGCCCCGAACCCCGACACCCTGCCCCAGCAGCCCCAGAAGATCACTTCAAGATCCGGCCGGTGGATCGAGGCTAAGGGGTCAACGCTCGAAGTTCTTCGGGGTTTGAGCCGAGAGCAGGGTTTGTGGCGAGGCCCGTCCGGGTTGTCCTGGTTGTAGAGCGAGGTTGCCGCCAGGGTCGGGCCGCCGTATCAGCGCCGCCGTTACTGCTCGCCGGGTCCAGTCACTGATTGCCCAGTCAGAGGTGTCGCTGAGTGGGTCAACGGCACCCCTGATGGCCCAGATGGCGAGACGGGCATGTGTCAGCCCAGCGTGTACTCCAAAACGTAGGAGTGGCTGCCGTCCTCGGACTGGATGATCTCGAAGGCACCCGTGATCCCCGCGAGGTCACCGGAGCCCGATCCCTGGACCACGCGGATCGCGATCTGCTCGCCATGGCTACCGGGCGCGCTGTGCTGGAGGACGAAAGAGCCCTTGCGGCCGTTGAGTTCGCCCGTGAATCGCTCCACGGCGACATAGGCGGCGGGACTGCCCTTAATGTCGGCGACCGACAGCATGTTCACGGTGCTGGTGCCGGCCAGGCCGCCGTGGAAGGTCTTGGTGATCCGTACGCGGCCAAGCGCAGCGCCCGGGCCTTCGTCGAGCATCTCCGGTTCGAACGATGTGAGGTCGAACGTTCCGCTGGCCTTCGTGCTAATTTCGCACCTCTCGAATCTTGATCGTCTGTATCGCGCAGCAGCCTTGCACACAGCACTGACATCCCGAACGCCGACCGTCGAAAGCCCGGCTCAGTACTTCCGGCAGCGGGCCGACAGGCCGTCGACGTCCGTCTGCATGTTGATGGGGAGCTGGTCGAGGACTGAATCGGGCTTGCGGGAGATCTCCCCGAAGGCAACTCGGGGGCAGCGCCGGGGGCGTTGCCTTGGCGGGGCAGGATACGGGGACGGGTGCGGCCCGGTGTCGGCCCGCTCCCTGTTGCCCCTGAAGGATCGGCCGCTTTCCTCTCGTGCCCCTCGTCTCCCCGTGCCCGTCGTGCTGCTCGCCGCTCGGGGGCGCTCCAACGCCCGGACAGCCGCGCAGACGCCGCTGCACGTGGACACGGTGCGCACCTGGCGGGTCCGGTTCGCCGCCGGCGGCCTGCCCGCCCTGGCTGACCGCAAGCGGTCCGGCCGGCCGGTCTCATTCACCGCGCTCCAGGTTGCCGAGGTCAAGGCGCTGGCCTGTCAGTTACCCGCCGAGACTGGCACGCCGCTGTCGCACTGGTCGAGTCCGGAGCTGGCCCGGGAGGCGGTCACCCGGTCCATCGCCAGGTCGATCTCCACTTCCACGGTGCGGCGCTGGCTCAAGCAGGACGCGCTCAAGCCCTGGCCGTACCGGTCCTGGATCTCCGTGCGCGGCCCCGCCTTCCGGCCCAAGGCCGCGCGCGTGCTGGACCTGTACGCCCGCACCTTCGACGGCGTCCCGCTGGGCGAGGACGAGTACGTGATCTCCGCGGACGAGAAGACTTCCATCCAGGCGCGCTGCCGCTGCCACCCGACCCTGGGACCCGGGCAGGCTCGGGCGATGCGTGACAATCACGAATATGACCGCGGCGGCGCGTTGGCCTACCTGGCCGCTTACGAGGTCCATCGCGGCCGTGTCTTTGGCCGCTGCAAACCCAAGACCGGCATCAGACCCTTCATGAACCTGGTCACCCAAGTCATAACCACCGAGCCCTACGCCGGTGCCAGATGCGTCTTCTGGGGCGTCGACAACGGCTCCTCCCACCGAGGAAGGAAGGATGTAGATCGCCTGACCAGGGCGTTTCCGAACACCGACACACACTCGATCGGCAGGAAATATCCTCGGCCCGTCTCGCCGCGTGATCAACCCCTGAAGGACTTCGAGCGCCGACCGCTGCTTCGGCATCGAGTTGGACCAGTGTGTCCTGGGCCGCCGGCGAGGCTGACTTGCAGTCCCTCGACCTCGCCGGAGCGAGCGTCTGACGCCCCGTTGGCTGAACGGATAGTGATAATTGGGCAGTTCAGGGGGGATGCCGCCTGCGGTCGCTACGTTCACCGGTCGTGATGAACGATGCTCCCCAACGGGATCTGGCGACGTTGGTGGTACCTCGGCGGGACTGGCTGGTGGCCTACTTCCAGGAGTTGCTGGCGGCAGGGAAAGCCCCGTCGACGGTGGGATGGATGTGCTCCGGTGGTGACGGTTCCTGCACGCAGTGGGCGTTGCTTGGGGCCGGGCGAGCCGGGCGGAGGCCAGGGACTTCGGCCGCTGGATCCAGCTGCGGTCAAGCCAAGGCAAGCTAAGACTCCGGCTCGGCGGTCGGTACAAGCGGCCGACGCCCCGAATCCTGTGACGGCTGACGCGGAGCGGCCCGACCGCCGACACCCAGATCCACCTCTTACCTGTATGCCCCACTCTTCCCATTCGGGTGAGAGGGCGGTGAGACCTATACGCGGTTAAGTCTCCGTTCAGATTCCGTGCATGTCGACCGACGGATACTCCTCAAGATCCGGATTGCCCACCGCATCCGGATTGAGTCTTCGGGAGTCCTGAAAGGCCGTTCATGCTCACCCCCCACAGCGAGCCGACCCGAGAGCGCGGCACCGAGCCGACGTCGGCGCGCGCTATCTCCGCCGTGTTGCCCCGTCCCCGCGGCGGCGGGTCGGCGCCGCCCGCACCCCGCACGGGTAAGACGCGGCCGACGTACGAGTTCCCGGTGCTGCTGGGCATAGTAGCGGTCGCCGCCGTGCTCACCCTGTGGGGCCTGGACCACAGCTCGTTCCATGGGTTCTACGCGGCCGGCGTGCGCAGCATGACCGACAATCCGGTCGCCTTCTTCTACGGATCCTTCGACCCGGGCAACACGATCACGATCGACAAGCTGCCCGGCTACCTGTGGCCGCAGGCCCTCTCGGCGCTGGTCTTCGGCTTCCACCCATGGGCGCTGGTGCTGCCGCAGGCGATCGAAGGCATGGCCTGCGTGGTCCTGCTCCATGGTCTGGTACGCCGCTGGGTGGGCGTGCCGGCCGGTCTGCTGGCGGCGGGGTTTCTGACCCTCACTCCCGTGTTCGTTGGCCTTGGGCGGTCCGTCACGGAGGACTCGCCGTTCGTCCTGCTGCTGCTTCTGGCCGCCGTGGCCACCCAGCGGGCGACCGAGCGGGGCCGGGGACGCTGTCTGCTGCTCGCGGGCGTGTGGGTGGGCGTGGCATTCCAGTGCAAGATGCTGGAGGCCTGGGCGGTGCTGCCCGCGCTTGCCGTCACCTACCTCGTCGCCGCGCCCACGGCCCTGCGCCGTCGGCTCGTGCACGTCGCGCTGGCCAGCGCGGCGGCGTTCGCCGTGTCGGTGTCGTGGATGGTGGTGGCCACGCTGACCCCGGCGTCTGACCGCCCCTACCTCGACGGCACCACGGACAACTCGGCGTACGGTCTGGTCGTCGGCTACAACTTCCTGACCCGCTTCCACGGCCTCGACGCGGCCGCCGCCGGCAGCGTCGCCCCCAACGAGAGCCTGCGGACGGCCGGCACCGGGCCCGGCATGGGCGACAGCGTCTGGAAGATGTTCAGCCCCGGGATCGCCACACAGACCGGATGGCTGTACCCGCTGGCCGCGCTCGGGGTCGCGGGCGGCGCATGGGCGCTGTGGCGGCGGCGTGCGTCCCGCACTGACCGGGTGCTGGCGGGCTATGTGCTGTGGGGGTCATGGCTGGCCACGTTCTTCCTGGTGTTCAGCTTCGGCAAAGTGACCGGGCACACCTACTACATGGGTGTCGTCGCCGTAGCGCTGGCCGCGATGGGCGGCGCCGGGGCCGTGCGGGCCTGGCGGGCGTGCCGCAAGGGCGGCCGACGGGCCTGGGTGCTGCCCGGTGTGATTGCCGTGAACCTCGCCTGGTGCGTGACCCTGACGCTGTGGTACCCGCACTTCTTCCCCTGGTCCGTGCCCACCGCCGCCGCCCTCGGCCTGGTCGCCCTGGTGCTGTCCTGCATCCGCCGACGGCCGCGCCTCGTCACGGCCGGCCTGGCCGTCGGCATCGCCGCGGTCCTGCTGATCCCGGCCGCCTGGTCGGCGTCGGCGCTGTCCCTGCGCTACAACCAGCCCGGCTCGCTGGGCCGAGTGGGCCCGACCAACCACCGGGTGGGCAACCCGCTCGCGAAGCTCGGCCCGAGCCGGGAACGCCTGCTGGCCTACCTGACCGCGCACCAGGGCGGCGCCGAGTACCTGGCCGCAGTGCCCGGCTGGTGGGAGGCCGCGCCCTACATCATCTCCGCCAACGCGCCCGTGCTGCCCGTGGGCGGCTTCACCGGCCGGGTCCCATATCCGACGGCCGGTGGCTTCCGCGAGCTGATCGACACCGGCCGGCTGCGCTACGTCGTCCTGAAGCGCGCCGAGGCGACCAGGAGCCTGCGCCACGCGGTCACGCCCACCGCCGTGATCATTCGCTGGACCGTCGGCCACTGCACGGTCGTGCCCCCGGCGGCCTACGGCTCCGGCGACCACTCGGAGGTGCTGTACGACTGCGGCCCGGGACACGACGGGCGCCCCGGGCCGAAGCACGTGAAGGTGCCTCATCGCCGGTGACTACGGCGCCTTGTTCCACTCCGCGATCACGGATCGCCCGCTCGGTGATCACGACAGCGTGACAGCGGCGTGCTCGCTTTGGCGGGCCGCCGCAAGCCAGGACCTTGACCTCCTGCGTGGCCTGCGGCGCAGGGCGCCGCGACTGCCGCCAGCGCGGCGACGGCCTCCATCGCGCGGCCCAGGCCGTTGCCCACATGCACAACCTGGCCCTCGCGCCATGAGCAGACCACCCGGTTCACGGGCTCTGACCTGCCTGGGCAGAGCCTTGTGTAACACCCTTTGGGGGGATTCGTCCGCGCCGTGTCAACTCATCACCGCGGCGGCCTACTTGATGGACTCTGGGGAGGCAGGTAGCCCGCCGGACGGCGGTCGCGAACGCGACGCGATGGCCGGACTGGCAGACTCGAATACCGAGTCCGGTGGCAAGGTGGGTCGTTGAGGGCACCGACTTCCAGCAGGGATTCGACGCTCTTCCGGCAGGTGTTCGCCGACGACCTGCGCCTACGGCCGTGGGGAGTTGAGGATCGTGCAGATGTCGTCCGTGGTGCAGGCAGCGGGGTCGGTGGTTGCGGCGCGGTCCGCCAGGGCCCGGAGCGCGTCGCGGGTGGTGGCGAGTTCGGCCATGCGCCGCTCGATGTCCTCCAGGTGCTCGTGGATGAGGCCGGTGACGTGGCTGCAGGGGGCGTGACCGTCGTCGCGCAGGACGAGGATCGAACGGATCTCGGCGAGGGTGAGACCGGCGCGCTGGGCGTCGCGGACGAACGCTAGCCGGGTCACCGTGTGATCGGGGTAGTCCCGGTAGCCGCCCGGCGTGCGCGGTGGCGCGGGCAGCAGGCCGCTGTCCTCGTAGAAGCGGATGGTCTTGGCCGTCAGCCCGGTGCGGACGGCGAGGTCACCGATGCGCATACCTACAGGCTAGCCCTTGACCTTCCAGTGCGCTGGAAGGTCTAGCGTCGGGTGGAGAAGCCGGACGACGGCCCGGGAGGACAGGACGTATGCGGATCACGGTGCTGGCGGTGACGGACTGCCCGAACGCGCGGCCCGTGCTGGAGCGGGTGACCACCGCGCTGGACGGGCGAGAAGCCGAGATCGAGCTGATCGAGGTGGCCGATGAGACAGGAGCTGCTCGCCTGGGTATGTACGGGTCGCCGACGATCCTGATCGACGGCACCGACCCGTTCTCGCCGTCCGGAGCGATGCCGAGCCTGTCGTGCCGCCTGTACCGGAACGCCGACGGCACCGTGTCCGGCATGCCGGACGAGAACGCACTGCGCCAGGCCCTCGCCGGGGCGACCGCACCGACTCGCAGCGCGGAGGCAGCGGACTGCTGCACCCCGCAGCCGGATCCCCTGGATGTCGTCGGCCGGGCCGGCCGCGGGCGCTGCGCCCCCGCCGAGCGCGGTCTGCGCGCGGTGCGTCAACGGATCCTGCGCCACTTCGCCGCCACGGGGGTCACGCCCGATACACAGATGCTCCAGGCGGTGGCGGCGGGAGCCGGGCGGAGCGCAACCGACGTGCTTGCCGAACTGGCCGCCGAGGACTTCCTCACCCTGGACGAGGCGGGGAACATTCGTGCCGCTTACCCCTTCTCCGCAATCCCCACCCGCCACAGGGTCCTCCTCGAGAGCGGAGTGGAGGTGTGGTCGATGTGTGCCATCGACGCCCTGGGCATCCCAGCCATGCTCGGCCAGGACGCGGTGATCTCCTCCACCGACCCCGTGAGCGGCGACCCCATCACCATCACGTCGACCACCGGCACTTTTCGGTGGGAACCGGCGAGCGCGGTGGTCTTCCTCGGACACCGCCCCGAAGGCGGCCCTGCGGCCACCGCCTGCTGCGACGCACTGAACTTCTTCACCGACGCAGCCAACGCCCGCGCCTGGACGCGCCGACACCCGGACGTACCCGGCCGCATAGTCGACCAGCCCGACGCCGAGCACATCGGCCAGCAGACGTTCGGACCCCTGCTCGCCTCTTGAACGCCACCTGACGGCCGGCCCGCGACGCTGCACCCCACACGGTCGCAGCGCCGGGAGCCCAGTACTCGCGCGTCAGTCGCAGGTATCGGGCATCTTGACGAGCGTGTTCTTCTCACGTGCCGTGATACTCAGCCCGTACACGTACTTGATGTCGGTCCAGGCCGACGGCGATCAGCTGGGAGTGATCGACATCGGCACACTCGTAGATCATGAAAGGCGACAGCAGCGAGCAGGCTCCGAAGCGGCTGGTTCAAGCCGAAGAGTGGTACACCGTCACCGGCAGCCCCTCCCCCATTCCGCCCGACGGACTCGTCATCCTCCACCGGGACTTCCTCGAACGTGCCCGTCGCGGCGGCCGCGCCGAAGCCCCGCGCTGGCAGCCGGACCAGGAGGAGGCCCTCGTCGGCCGCCCCAACGCCTGGGTCGTCGGCCTTGGCCACGAACGAGCCGAGCGCCCCGCCGCGGGGGAAGGCGCGAGTCTGGCCGGCGTCCACGATCCCCGTGCCCTCTCCGCACTACGCCGTGCGCACCGGACACTCGCTGCCGCGCGGCGGCGGGACACGTCTGAGCCGTCAACGAAGTCCCGCCTCCGGGGCGTCCAGCACCCCAGGCGGGTAAGCCCGAACGGGGCATCTCCCGTTATGTTGCGGCGCGCTACGCAGTACAGGGAGGATTTAACGACGGAGAATTTCAGGGCATGCGAATCACAGAAAGGGAAGAAAATGCCCGAGGGGATTCTCCGCGAGAAGATGGCTAAACTTTTCGAGGCTTACGACGCCGACGGCAATGGCTATATCGAGCGCCGTGACTTCGAGACCGTGGCGGAAAGAATCAACGACAGCCTGTCGGACGCGGGTTCACAGCACGCGGCTGCTGTCACCGCCGTCTTCCAGGAGGTGTGGGAGGGTCTGGCCTCACGCATGGACGCCGACGGCGACCAACGTATCTCCCTCGATGAGTTCATCACCGACAAGCTCGAAGCGGCCCGGACCGGTGCCGACGCCTCACACACCCGGAAACGGGAGGAGCTGAGAAGGCGCCTTTTCGAGGCGATGGACCGCGACGGAGACGGCAAGGTGAGCATGGACGAATACCGGGGCTTCTTCCGGGCTTTCGGCGTCTCGGCAACCGATGCCGAGAAGGCGTTCGCCAGGCTTGACGTGGACAAAGACGGCTTCCTGACCATCGATGAGATGATCGAAGCGACCCTTGAGTACAACACCAACGCCGATCCACAGGCGAGCAGCAGCGACCTGCTCGGCCCCCTTGAGTCAGAGCCGATGTAGCCAGGCCAGCTGAGGCCGAGCCCGCTGAGAGCTGTGCCTGGTCATGCCGACATCACCCCCGGGCACCAGACGCCCCGGGCGGTGGCGTTCGACGACCGCGCTGACTGGGCACTGTCACACCGGCACAGCTCGGCCAGCTCCGCCACCACCCGCCCGGCACCCCATCCGACGTCGACGACAGCCGCGCCCGTCGGGGAGCCTCACAGGGCAGCGGGAGAGACGTTGCCGCCGGGCAGTTGAGGCTGCTGACGCAGCGGGCGTGCGGCAGGCCAGGGAGCGGAGGGCAAGACCCGTGCCAGTTCGTGGCGCACGCGGTCGGCTTCACCACGCGCCTGGGCCGGCACATCACCGCGCTCTGCGACAAGGCGGTTGAAGATCGGGGTTTCCTGGAACACGCTGGGATCTGCCTTCTGAGGTTGACGCGGCACGGCAACCGCCGAACTGCGAGCCGATCATCTGACAGATCGAGTATCCAGTACCGCGAGCCGGGGCAGTGACCAGCCGTATCCCAAGCGAGCGGTCCGCCCGACCCCAACCCCGGCAGCGCCCCAGGACCCGGCCAAGTATCCGGCAGCGGCCGCCCTCAGAAGGGCGACCGTATCCCGCGGTTGGACCGCTCACATCCCACAGCAGGGCCTTGCCGTCCGCTGCGTCGGCGGCCGCCCGGCGGGAGAAGGCCAGTGCGTACAGCCAGGAGCCGGACGCCACTAGCTGCGTCACTTTCGCCGGACGGCCCATGTCGCCGACGTCGATCAGCCAGACCGCCTTCTCCCTTCGGTGGACGGCGGGGCGGACATCCCGCCGCTTCGCGCAGTTTCCGCGAGTCGGCCGCTAGCCGTGGCAATTGTCCAGCTGTTGATGTCCGGCGTCCACGTCCCGGCGCCGGACAACCCCTGCCAGCTAGACATGGCCCAGCGCAACCGCGCAATGGCTAGAAGGAGGAAGCATGAGAGCTGCGAATCGACTGGTTCGGCTTCTGGCGACCACCGCGCTCGGGGTCGGCAGCAGCTTCACGGGTTCACCGGCGGTCGCCGCGGCACCGCTGCTCAATTCCAATCCGACCCCCGCTGGAGGGCTCATGTCCGCTTCACGCCGCAGGCCCAGGCTCCTCACCGCGACGGCCGTCGCAGTCCTCCTCTCCGTCGTCGGGGTCGGCGTCGCCGTCCCCGCGAGCGCGACGACCGTCACCGCTTCGAGGACCATCTCCATGCGGTCCGCCGGGTTCTACGCCGGCGGGATCTGGGACATCTACCAGAGCAACGCCTTCTTGACGGTCAACCTGACGCAGGACAGCAACGGGAACCTCTACGGCTCCGCCGTCCAGGGCGACATCGTCGGCACCCTCCTGAACGGCGCCGTGGACGGCCAGAACATCTACTTCACCATCAGCTGGTCGAACAGGGCCGTCGGCCGCTACACCGGGGTTCGGGGCGCGGACGGGCGCCTGTCCGGGACCACGTTCGACCTGAACAACCCGTCCAGTCAGGCGACCTGGGTGACCTCGCGCAGGTTCTGACCGAACGGCAGAAGACCCCCACGGTGTCGGGATACCCGCCGCGGGGGTCTTCGCGTTGCACCGTCAGGCCACTCGGCATGCACAGGCCGTTCACCGTGGCAAGGACGTGGACCCGCATTTTGGCCACGCTGCGACATCTTGCCACCGGGGCCCTTCGCCTGAGGGGCTACGGCAGCATCGCCGTGCCGGCGGGTGGAGTGAGGACGGTGCGGTCGAACGGCCCCCCATGCGCGGCGGCGTACTTGATGGCGTCGTTGACGGCGTCGAGGGGGAAGGTCCGGACCTGTTCGGGGGCGATATCGAGCGCGTGGGATGCGATGAGTCGGATCATGCCGACGTTCGCCGAGCGGGGGTACATCCACTGCCCGCGCAGGGTGACCGAGTTGCGCATGAGCCACGGGTAGGGAATGGCGAGGTCTGCCCCGCCGAGCATGCCGACTCAGCCCATGAGGACGACGCGGCCGTACCCGCGGACGGTCATGGCCGCCGCCCGCGTCGCCGAGCTGGGCGCGGCGGGCGGGAGCAGGTCGATCACCATGTCGATCGGGCCCACGGCGGCCGCAGACATCGCCGTGCGGTCGGTGGCTTCGTCTCCGGTCAGTTCTACCGTGCGCACGCGCGGTCCGAACCGGTCGGCGAGGAGGTCGAGCGCCACGCGGTTGCGGCCCGGCGCGATCACGCGGCCTGCCCCCATGGCGAGTGCCACGGCGACCGCGGCGCTGCCGAGGTTGCCGGTGGCCCCGCTGACGAGCAGCGTTTCACCGGCTTGGAGTCCGCCGGCCTGTAGTCCTCCGTAGGGGATGGCGTACACGCCGAGCGAGGACCAGCGCGCCGGATCGTCCTCCGCTTCCGTGGGCAGTGGGTAGACGTTCTCCGTGGGAAGGCGCAGGAGTTCGGCGAAGGACCCCTCGTGCAGGTGCCGGGCGAGCCTGGCGCCGCCGTCACCGCGGGAACTCCAGCCCTGCAGCATGACGTCGGGAGTCAGTGCGTCGTCGCGAGAGCGGACCGTGCAGTCGCACCACACCAGGTCGCCGACGCGCAGCCGGGTGGCGTCCGGTCCGGCGCTGACGATCCGTCCCACGCCACCAGGACCTGGGACCACGAGGGGTTCGAGCGGGTAGTTCCGCCAGCCGCTGAAGACCTCCTCCGCGTACGGCAGGACGCAGGTCGCCAGGACCTGTACCAGCACCTCGCCGCCGCCTGCTTCGGGATCGGGTATCTCCTGCACGGTGAGTGGGGCGCCGAACCTTGTCAGGACTGCAGCTCGCATCTGCTGACCTCCTTGATCGTCCGTCTTGAGGCTAGGAGCACAGTGGGCATGCGCCAAGCGAGGATCTGGCATAGGTGGTATGCGTAGTGCGCATGGACCTATCGAGTACGGCTCTGCGGGTTCTGCGGCAGGTCGCCGAGTCGGGGAGCTTCACCGCGGCGGCCTCCCAGCTCGGCTACACCCAGTCGGCGGTCTCGCGCCAGGCGGCGGCCCTCGAACGCAGTGCGGGCGCTGTGCTGTTCGAGCGCCGCTTCGACGGGGTCCAGCTCACTCCCGCCGGCCTGACCCTGCTGCGGCACGCCCGCGCAATCCTGGACTCCGTCGCGGCGGCCGAGCACGAGATCACGGGCGCCGTTTCTCAGACGGAACTTGTGCGGTTGGGAATGTTCCCCAGCGCCGGGGCAGTGAGCCTGCCCGGTGTACTCACACGGCTCGCGGCGGCCAGCCCACACATCACGGTCACGACGCGCGAGGGCGCCACGCCCGGCCTGATCCGGTCCCTGCGGGCGGGCTCGATCGATATCGCCGTGCTTTCGTCCCGCCCACCGCACCGGCCGTCGGACGGCGAGTCCCCCGGCTGCACATCGAAACGATCGAGGACAGCGAACTGCTCGTAGCGGCGCCGACGACCGGCGTGTTCTCCGGTCGCACCGCGGTGCACGTCGACGAACTCGTGGACGCTCCTTGGATCGCCACCCCGTCATCGAGTGCCGAACCTCAGCTCGGCGTCTGGCCCGGCCTGCCTGGGCGGCCACGGATCATCCACACCACGAGCGACTGGCTGACGAAACTGCAGCTGGTCGCCGGCGGTTTCGGCGTGACAACTGTCCCCTCCCGCATGTCGACGCTGTTGCCGCACGGCGTGAGCCTGCTACGCGTGGACGGAGTACCCACCGAGGTCCGCCGGATACTCATCGCGCGGCTCCCCGGCCGACCGGCCCCGGCAATCTCTGCTGTCACCCAAGCGATTACCTCGGCCGCCTGACCCGCCGCCGCAGCCCGCCGACGAGGTTATCGCCCCTGAGGTGCGCATCGAGCGGCCCCGTGGCGGCTGGGCAGGCTGCGCGAGGAGGGACTGGTCGACCGCATCACCCTGCCGCAAGCTGGACGGACCAGGGTGTGGTTCCCCGGCGCTGGAGCAGACGTAACGCGCGGCCGCCGCAACGGACACACCCTGGCAGCTGCTGACCAGCCATGGTCGGGGGTGAGCGCGGCGACGGCCGGGGACGTCGGGATCGTCCTTGTCAGCTGCGCCGGAGGATGAAGTAGAAAGCCTGGCCCTTGTCGGAGGGTTCGTCGCCGCCAGTCATGATGCCCATGAGGGTGTCGGGGTCAGCTGCTTTGAAGTAGTCGACGACGGGTCTGCCGTCGTAGAGCAGCGCGGCGGTGATGTCGTTGCGGAAGGGAAGCATGCGCAGCCTTCCCTCTTCTCCCGATGCCTCGGTGTTGGAGTACAGGCGTCCCTGCTGGTCGCGGCAGATCAGCGGCTGAACGTCGTCGGGGGAATTGAACCGCTTGCCGTACCAGCGCATGTCCCGCAGGCGGCGTTGTGCGGAGTGGCCGGTATTGAGCGGAGTGCCGCGCCAGGTTCCGAGGATCTGCTCGGGGCGGACACTGGCCAGGGCTTCCCACACGGCGTCGAGTTCCGCGGGTTCGACGCGGGCCTGTGTGTCGGCGAGGCCGGTGAGCTGAGGGCGGGGCTGCGCGGACAGCGCGGCGGGATGCGTCTGGGGGGAAGCTGCGGCGCTCGGCAGGCCGTGGCCGGTGATCAGGTCTGCGGCCTTCTCGGCGATCATGATGGCTGCGGCATTGGTGTTTCCGCGGGGGACGCTGGGCAGGACCGAGGCGTCTGCCACCCGCAGGCCGTCGATGCCGAGAACGCGCAGCTGCGGGTCGACAACGCTGCCGATGGCGCAGGTCGATGTGGGGTGGTAGGTGCTGCATCCGGTGCGTCGGATGAAGTCCTCGATGGCACTGTCGGTGCCGGATTCGGGCACGAGGTAGGGGCGGCCTCCCCGGGAGCGCAGAGCGAGCCGGCCGGCGATGTCGAGGGCGAGCCGTACGCTCTCCACGGCGGTCGTCTTTTCCTCCGTGGTGCTGAGGTAGTTGTTCACGATGCGCGGCTTGTGGTCGGGGGCCGCTGAGCGCAGCGTCACGCGGCCTCGGCTTGCCGGGCTGATGGACGAGGCGAGGATGGTGTAGGCGTCCGTGTCGACCTCGCCGAGCCCTTCCTGGTGGAACATTGCGTGGGACAGGTAGAGCTGGATGTCCGGGGCCGGCTGGTCCGCGGTGCTCCGGAAGAAGCCGCCGGATTCGCTGCCGTTGGAGGTCATGGGCCCCCGGCCTTCGTTCAAGGCCGTCTGCAGGGCGTGCGGGGTGGACTGTGAGTGCAGCGTCTTCTCGTGCGTGCGCCACACCAGTGGTACCGCGAGATGGTCTTGCAGTCCGTGGCCGACCGGCAGGTCCTGATGGGTGTTGATGCCGTGGGCCGCCAGCTCGGTCGCCGGGCCGATGCCGGAGAGCAGCAGGAGCTGAGGCGAGTTGTAGGTTCCGGCGCACAGGACGACCTCCTGCGCGGCGGTGACGGTGAGTTCCTCGCCGCCGCGCTTGATCCGTACGCCCGTCGCCCGGCCTCGCTCGATGATGACGTGCAGGACGAGCGCCCCGGTGAGCACGGTCAGGTTGGGCCGGGCCCGTGCCGGACGCAGAAAGGCGCTGGTGCTGCAGCGGCGTCCGTCACGTTGTGTGAGCTGGTAGCGGCCGACCCCGTCCTGGCAGGGGCCGTTGAAGTCGGGGTTGCGAGGGTGTCCGGCCTGTGTGCAGGCGTCGAGGAACGCGTCTGCCAGCGGGTGCCGCGACCGGCCGTCGGAGACGGCGAGCGGACCGCCCGTCCCGTGGTAGGCGTCCTTGCCGCGCTCGTTGTCCTCCGAACGGCGAAAATAGGGCAGGACGTCCTCGTAGGACCATCCCTCGGCTCCATGGGCGGCGTAGCTGTCGTAGTCATGGTGATTGCCGCGGATGTAGATCATGCCGTTCTGGGAGCTGCATCCGCCCAGTACCAGTCCCCGGGTCAGCGGCAGCCGGCGGCCGCCGAGGCCGGGTTCGGGTTCGCTCCACAGGTTCCAGTCATAGGCGCTTTGGAACAGGCGGGCATAGGCGGCGGGGACGTGGATCTCCTTGGCGTCGTCCGGCCTTCCTGCTTCGATGAGAACGACGTTGACGCTGGGATCCTCGCTCAGCCGGGCCGCGAGGACGCAGCCGGCCGATCCCCCGCCCACGATGATGTAGTCGTACCAGGCCATCCAGGATCTGCCCTTCCTATGCGCGGAGCGCCGGGGTGCGACCGCCGCCCGTGAGGCGCAACGGACGCAGCGCGCTCATACCGATGCCGCCGAAGTCACCGTCGGTGCCCCATGCCGTGGGAGCGGGTCGGGCGGCCGGCGTAAGCCGGGGGGCGGCGGGGGCGCGGTCGGGCAGCCGTCCCAGTCGCCTGAGGTCGCCGAGCGCTGTGAGGACGTACAGGTCGGCCATGCCGGGGAAGTTGTACGGGATGGGGCGGGGGGCGACCTGGTCGGGGATGGAGGTGAAGCCCCCGTCCGGTCGCTGCTGGCGCAGCAGGTAGTGCAGTCCCCCGCCGCTCCAGTTGGGAGTGCCCAGGACGGCGGCGGCACTGAGCGTGTGTGCGGTGCTGATCGGATCGCTGTCGTCGCCCGGACGTTGGCCCCAGCCGCCGTCGGCGTTCTGGGTCCGCTCCAGGTAGGCGCCGGCACGCGCGTACGCCTGGGCGATGCCGTCCGCGAAGCACGGCCGGGCCTGCTCGGGGACCCGGTGCAGGGCGTGCAGGACGCGCCGGATGGCGTGGGCCTCGCTCAGGCTCCAGCTGCGCTCGTAGGTGCCGTCCGGTTTCTGCGCGTCGAGAAGGAAGGCGACGGCGGACTCCAGGACGCGGCCGTGCCTGTCCCATTCGGGGGCGAGGGCGTTGACGGTGTTGGCGGTCATGACGACTTCCGAGGAGTGCCCCTGCCGGTAGGTGGGGAAACCGCCGTCGCTGTTCGCCATGGCCAGGAGGTAGTCGGCTGCGCGGGCCAGGGGCGCCTGGTAGCGGTGGGGGTCCACGGCCCGCAGGACTTCGATGACGGCCCCAGCCCCTTCCACGTCTGTCTCTCGTACCCGCTCGGTGAAGGGCCAGCTTCCGTTGTCGGCCTGCTGCTCGGCGAGGTAGTCGCCGATGCGGTGCAGCAGCAGGGGTTCGGCGTCCACCGTGGCCAGCGCAAGCCCGGCCAGGGCGCCGAAGAAGACGGTGTAGTCGGGGATGAAGGGCAGGCCGCCGTCCGGGTTGCGCGCCGCCAGGATGGCGGCGATGCCGTCGCGGACCGGCTGGCTGCCCGGCGCGAACTCGTGGACTGCCAGGAGAGCCATCAGGTGCGCGGAGATGTTCGCTTCCCAGATGTCCCTGCGTCCTTCGCCGAGGCGGGCCAGAAGGAATTCGCGGTCCTCGTCGCGGGCCAGGTCGGGCCGGCCCTGCCCATGAGCGTTGAGGATCTTCATGGCGCACAGGGCCAGCTCTACCCAGGTGGCGTGGCCGTGGTAGTCGATCGCGGTGACATCCACATCCGGGTAGGGGGCGGCGCCGAGCACGGCCAGGTACGTCCTGAGTGCCAGCTGCTTGCGGCCTGCGGTGAAGTGGTCGAAGTCGCCCAGCAGTTCTTCGGCACCATCTCGTCCCTCGGTGGTGCCGAGGCTGATGTCGGCCAAGTGGCGTTCCACCGGATTGAGCAGGGGGTCACGGCGGCGTTCGGCGAGGAACCGTTCGAGAGCGTGCCGGACGGCGGGGAGGCGGTCTTCGCGGCGCAGCAGCGCCAGCATCATCGTGGACTCGGTGACCCGGCTGTCGCAGGCTTCTCGGAAGGCTCCTCGGTCGTCGAAGGACTGGGCCACCCGTGCGGCGAGACGGGCGGTGCGTTCCCGGATGGGCAGGTCGCCGATGTCATCGGTTGCCGTCTGTGGTGTGCCGGACAGGCCGGCTCGCAGCTGCTGGAGGCGGGGCGAGGTGCACAAGCCGGAGAGCCGGCCAAGGAGGGACGTGGACCATGCCCGGTGGAGTGCTTCGGTGGATTCGGCCCCCAACGCCGCCCGGCTGTCGACCATGTCCGTGAGCTGGCCGCGCAGGTCCCCTGCCAGGGCGAGCAAGGAGGTATGGACGCCGTGGTGCCATTCGTCGGCGGTGACGGACCGGCTGCGCGACCACAGTTCGGCAAGCCCGCGTTCCATCGGGTTCGCCGGCTTCAGATCCGGCCCGGTGCCGTCCGGGGGCATGAACTGCGGCAGGCGGGAGAGGAACGCGGTCGCCCCGACCACGTCGCGGCTGTGCAGGTAGCGGGTCGAGAAGAAGTCATCGGCGAACCGTGACCACACATACCAGGCTGCGAGGAGTTCGACCTCCTGCGCGCCAAGGTGCCGCTGTTCCCTGGCTGGGGACAGCAGCGGGCTCAGCACCGTCAGGTCGAGGCCGGACAGATCCCGCTCTTCCCACACGGCGAACAGCGGGTCGGTCATGCCCACGCCCCGCGCCCACGTCAACGCACGGTGTGCTGCCGTGGCCAAGCCCACGGTGCGCCGGGCATCGTCCACCACAGTGGTCACGGTGGACGCATCCGCAGACGGCCCTGCAGCGGCGCCACCGCTGCACTCACCCAGCTGTTCGGCAGAGCGCTCCAGCTGCGACCGGACATGCGACGTGCCGCGCCCGTCGGGACCACCGAGAACGGTCAACTGCGAGTGTGAGTCCGCCCGTTCAGGCGGGGCATTGCGACCGGAGTGCCCGTTCCACCACTGACTGCCGGCAATGAAGTCCCGCAGTCCCTGCACATAGCGCAGTACGCCCGCCTGAGCGGACGGCCCAAGGGCCTGATCCACGAAGAGCACCGGCAGCTCGGTGGCGACGATCTCCTCGAACCGGTGCATCCGGGCGTCCAGCAGGTCCCGGACGACCGTCTGCGCCTGCTCGGGCCCGCACCCGAGGAAGCGCTGCACCGCGAGCACCTGGTTGTTGACCTCCCCCTCCTCCACCTCCCGCCGGTAGGAGCTGAGGTCGTTGTCCAGACGCACCACATCACCGAAGGCATCCTCCAGCGCCCGCACCGGCCCACTGCCGCAGATCACCACCGGAAGCTGTGCCGCGAGGGCCAGCTCCACCAGCTCGGCCGCCCATGGACCACCGCGCCCCTGACGACGCATGTCGAGATAGCTGATGGGATCAGGCGCCTGACGGCGCCCATAGAACACCAGCTCACGCTCATGCTCGTCGAGAACGCCTTGATTACTTTCCCTGAACCGCCGCCGCCAGTCACCGGCCGCCCCCAAAGGCGCCGTACGCGACCACAAGTCAGCCAACGCCCGTTCCGCAGGATCGTCCGACGCCAGGACGGACGCGTGCCCACCAGCCAGCACCGCGGACAACCGCCTCAGAAAGGCCCTGGCTCCCACCACGTCACCGCGGCGCATATACGCCTCATCGAAGTGGTCATCGAGGTAGAACAGCCACACGTACCAGTCCGCGACCAGCGGAAGCCGGTCCGCAGCCGCGTCCGGGTAGCACGCGGCGGCCAGCAGTGCATAGTCCGCCGCGTCGAAGGACGCCTCACTCCACACGCCCCCGCTCTCCAGCATCCCCATGCCGCGCGCCCAGTCCTTGGTGTGCCCGCGCGCTGCGGCCAGATGAGGACTGACACGAACCAGCGGGGATGCCGCTACCACCGAACGCATGACGGACGCCTGCCTTCCTCGGACTCACTCACGGCCTACGGCGCCGTCGCCCCACCCTGTCCACGGCGGATCCGCGGGCACAGCGTGATGGCCGCCAGCCCATGGCGCCAGCCTCCTGAAGTGCCGATGATCTCCCAGGAGTTGGAGACAATGCCCGCTCGGGCACCACCGACCACCCGAACGAGTGGATCTTGCCCGAACGGGCAGCTGGGCCAAGACAGAATTGGCCAGCGCTCACCTCATGGTTACTCGTGTCCCTCCAGCAGCGCCTTCAGGAGCAGCCGTGTCCAGACCGTGGCCGGACGGCACATCGGGGCCGCCCCCACCGCCGGTCAGCGGCCCGGTGATCTTGTCGACCTGCGCGGTTCGTGTTCGTGTGGTTGGCGCGGCACGTCCCGTTACCCCATCGACTGGTCCCAGGTCGACGGTTTCCATCCGTACGAGTACGACACCTCCGGCCCGTACGAAGACTGGGCGCAGCACATCGCCGAGGTCGAGGCGCGATCCGTGCCGCTGCCCGAGGACGTCACGGATCTGGTGGGCCGACTGGACGAGAGGCTGAACTCACTGGCCGACCAAGCTCCGCTGGCCGCCTTGAAGGTGGTGGCAGCCCTGGAACGCATCGCCGAGAACGTCGGCCGCCGGGCAGCCTCCGACGTACAGGCCGACGAGCTGTCGTGGGAGACGGTCGCAAAGGCGCTCGGCCTGACGGAGGACGACGCCCGCGCCCGTCTGTTCCACTACAGCTTCAGACACTGAACGATTCATGCGCTGGCAGCCGATATGCAGAACTCCTGGAGGGCAAGGAGAGGTTGAAGCCGCACGTCTGTCAGTGCTCCGGCTGCCTAGCAGGACAAAACAGGGACGCGGTCGCGAGGATGTGTGTGATGGCCTTTCGGCGGCACATTTGACGCTGGTCCACGACAGCCCTCCGGAGGACGCGGAGGGTCCGACCGCAAAGGACCTCCTGGGCTGCCTCCAAGAGCGATCCGGCCCCGACCGGAACGAGCAGGGAGACTCCGACAACCGGCGGCCTCCAGTTCGTACGGGGCCCTCGCTGGCGTCGGCGTAGCCTTCTGGGCAGGTCGCGCGGTGATGGGCGGCATCACGTCCGGTCGCTGACGGCAGCGGCGAACTCTGCGAGATGGCGGGGGTTGCGCGCTCGCCCCCTGACCGCCAAGAGTGGCCTCAATGAGTGTCGGCGAGTAGCAGATCAGCTCGCCAGCCGGTCCGGTGACCGCCTGGATGTTCGCTCCGTGCCGCCTGGCTTGCCGGAGTAGTCGTACTCGCCGTCGCCGGCCCGGTCGCACTCGGCGATGGTGCCGTCCACCACACCAGGACGTACTCCGGCTTGGCCCGCCGCATCCCGGCAACGTCCATGAGCCGGATGCGTCTGTTGCGTGGGTGGGTGCGGCGCCGTCCACCTGCATGAGCGTGACGACGAGCGGTTCGTGATGCTGCTGGAGCGGCTTCAGCCGTCGACCCTGGCGGAGGTCGGGGACGGCGGCACACCGCTGAAGTCCCGCGCTGCAGGGTCGCGCGGCTGGTGATCGAGCGTAGATCCCTGGAAACGAAGGTCTTGGTCGGGTGTGTTCACGGTCGGCCATGCGCGGTTGTCCACCGTCAGAAATGGCTCACCCACCACGGTCGCCGGCGTTGAGCCGGTGAACGCCATGATGTCCCGATGCAGATGGGACTGATCGCAGTAGCCGGCGTCCGCCGCGACTCGGGCCGCGCCTTCACCCCCGACCATGCGGTGCACCGCATGGTCGAAGCGGACCAGCTTCGCGGCACGTTTCGGCGGCATGCCGATGTGCGAGTGGAACCGGGACCACAGACGCTTGCGGCTCCAGCCGAGTTCGGCCGCCAGGTGGTCGACCCGGACGAGGCCCCTGCTGGCCACGATCCTGTTCCAGGCCCAGGCCACCGCCGGGTCCATCGGCGACCGCGCCTCACATCGGCGGGCGAGCAGCGCGTCCATGAACACGAAGCGGTCCTGCCACGAGCGGATCTCGCTCAGTTGCTCGCGAATCCGTGACGCCTCCCGGCCCCACAGGTCGTCGAGGGACACCATGGCACCGGCTAGATCGGCCGGACAGGCGCCCAACAGCGCGCCTGCGATCACTGGCGACAGGCGCACCTGCACACACTCGATCTGTTCACCCCACGCTCGAACCCCGCCTCCCGAGCCGAATCCGGGCCCGGCGACGAGACTTCCCCTATGCCGCCGCCCAGCGCCGTCGTCCACGGCGGACGCGCTCGCCCCGAACTCCAGGACCAGCATCACGGCCGGGTGCGGAACCACCCGCAGGCCGCCGATGAGCGGGCCCGGGACCCGGAACCCAGCCATGTCGAGACCAGCCACCCGGCTGGGCCGCTGCGGACGCGCGACGTCCCACACAGCAGGATCGTCACGTTCACTCGTGGTGGACGCCATCGTCGAATGCTACGCGGGCCGAAGAAGGAACATTCGTCCAAGCCGTAGGCGCGCACCGGAAGCGACAGTGGGCCCATGACTCCTCCCGACAGGAACCCGCATGTGAACGGCGACGCCGGCACCACCGAGGATTCGATCCTCCGCCTGGAAGACGGCGACATCTACGTCTGCCAGGACGGCCCTCGCGACGCCCACGCTCTCCTGCTCGTCCACGGATCCGCCGCCTCGAGCCGTTCGTGGGATGCGCTGGTTCCACTGCTGACCACGTCCCATCACGTCATCCGGATCGACCTGCCAGGGCACGGCCGTTCTGCCGAACCGGTCGACGGCGGCTACGAAACCTCCAAGCAAGCACGCAGGCTCGGCACGGCACTGGACCGACTCTGCGTCAAGCACGTTACGGCCGTCGGCCATTCCAGCGGCGGCTATGCCGCCACCGCTCTCGCCGAGCAACGACCCGACCTGGTGACCGCGCTCGTACTCATCAACACCGGCCCCAGTCTGGACGCCTTCATCGCGCCCGAGCCCACCACGATCGACCCCACCCAGTGGCCACCGACCGACGAGCAGATTCGCCAGTTTGCGAGCACCGGATTCCGCACGGGTTACCAAGTCCCACAAGAACTCGTCGACGAGCTGCGCAGTATGAAGTACCACGCGGTCACTGCGGCGATGCAGGCATCCACCGCCTATCTGAAGCAGCACGCACTCCCAAGTCGGCTGACGGCCCTCGGCAAGCCACTACAGGTGATCTTCGGCGACCAAGACCGCAGATGGCGCCCCTCGTCCGCAGCCGCCTACCGCGTAGTACCGGACGCGAAGGTCGAGTTGCTACCCGGTGCCGGACACACGCCCATTCTGGAGGAACCGCAGCGGACCGCCGCACTACTCCTGGACTTCACCGAAAGGCACACCACTCAAGCGCCCAACGTCACTTGACGATTTCGGCTCTACTCAAACGAGCCATGGCTGTGACCTGCAAGCCTCAGGTCCACGTCGGATCCGGCTCACGTACGTGTCGTTCTCACGGGATACCGCTCTGGCAAGTCGCAGCTCGCTCGCGAGGGTCAGCCCGGCCAAGGCCGAGGAACTATGGAGTTTCCGTTCGCACGCTGAAGCAGTGGGCCGCTGACTTTCGGCGGCACGGCGAAGCTGGGCTCCCTGCGAAGAGGCAGCTTAGGGAACGAGCGTGACACAAACCCGGTAATCGCTGGGTGGAGGCCGCGCTAGAGGTGATGGTCGAGCACAACGACCGGTCCCGGCCGACGCGCACGCTGGTGATCGAACGGACCCGGGCTCGGGCGCGGGTGATCGCGCGGTTCGATCCGGATGTGGTGTCGTAGCCGGGCCGGGCTACGCGTTCCGGACCCTGGTCGAGTTGGAGGGGCGGCGCCCGCTGTTCCGGCTGAGCGCGAAACGCAACCGGGACATCGCCGCGCGCACGGAGGGGCCCTATAGAAAGGTGCGGCCGACGCGGCCGGGGACAAGTACCTGCTGATGGAAATCGACCCGGCTCGACGTCTCGGCCACCACCATCCGGGACATGCTGAAGCGGCCCTCCGCACCGGCAGACGTAAGTGCCGCCGCCTATGGGCAGTGACTTCGGCTGTTCCGTGTCACCGGTGAGGTGAGGTGAGACGTCGTGAAGGCCACCGCTCCCTCAGTTACCGGCCCTCACTCACTCCGTGCGCAATACCCGGGCGATGGTCTGCCGTGCCGCCGCGCGTGCCGGGATCACCGCGCCCAGTGCGGCGATCGCCACCCCGGCCAGTACCAGCAGTGTCATCGACCCGGGGTGCCAGACATCCAGCATCCGTGCCGGGAACGTGAGTTGGGCTGCGTGCTCGGTTATCGGGATCACCACATGGTACGCCGCGACTCCGAGCGGCAGTCCCAGGATCCCGCCGAGCAGGCCGAGTCCGGCCATGGACACCACCATCATCACCGTGACCTGGCGTGGCGTCATGCCGATCGACTTGAGCATCCCGAGGTCGCGCTGGCGCTCCCGGGCACTGAGCACAACGGTGTTGAACACGCCCATCGCGGCGACCAGCGTCAGCATCAGGGTCAGCGCAGATGCGGAGCTGATGACGGTCACGGCGTCCGCGTTCAGCATGGTGTTCCTTGTCGGGTAGAGCCCCGGGTCGGCGGCTTGTACCGCCTTCGCATAGGCGTTGAAGTCGGCTGCGTGGGTGAGCCACACCCAGTACTGGTTGGCCTGCGCGTCCGGTGTCAGGGCGGTCGCCGTCGCCCAGTCCGCGCGCATCCAGTCCTCCGGGCCGGCCAGGATCTCCCCGACCAGGGTCACGCGCTCCCGCCGGCCGCCCGCCACGGTCAGGGTGAAGGAGTCACCGAGCCGCAGCCCCTGCTTGGCGAGGAATCTGCCGGAGGCCACCACTTCGCCGGGCCTGCGCATCCAGCGCCCCCGCGACAGGTCGTCCGGGAGAGTAGACCGTCCCCCGCGTACGCCCTCGATCGCCACTCCTTCGCTCCGACCGAGGATCCGTACGTTGGTGAAGCCCACTGCGGCCACGTCCGCGACATGCGGCAGACCGCGCAGGAGATTCTGTGTCGCGGCGTCGTCGTGGTGCGGGGCGGTCTGATCGAACCTTGTCTGGCCTCGCCAGACGGTCGACTGTGCCTTGCCGAAGTCCTGTTCCGCGTGGCCATAGGAGACCATGGTGGCCGACAGACCGGTCGCGAAGGTCACCGTCGCCACGCCGAGCAGGACCGAGGCGACGGTGAGCAGCGCCCGTCCGGGCCGGGCGAAGGGCAGGCCCAGGCCCAGGGTCACCGCGCGCGGGAGCCGGACGCCGGTCAGCCACCGCTGTACGGCCGGTCCCCGTCCGGCGTGCGGTGCGCTGCCCGCGCTGATGGCGCGTGCCGCGGAGAGCCGGTGGGCGCGCAGAGCTGGGATCAGTGCGGCCAGCAGCACCGTCACGGGCATGCCGAGTGCGGCGGTCGCGTACGCCCAGGCGCCGATCGTCGGCTCTACGTTCGCGGTGCCGAGCTGTGCGCCCTGGAAGACCTGGTGCAGCAGCGGCCGTGCCACCACCCCGCCGAGAGCTGTGCCGACCGCCGCGCCCGCCGTGGCGGGGACGCAGACCATCAGCAGGCAGACGGCGACGACCTGATTGGGCGTGAATCCCAGGGACTTGAGCACGCCGATGTGCCGGAAGCCGGAGACCACGGCACCGCTCACCACGTTGCCCACGATCAGGACCGCCACCAGCAGGCCGAGGATCCCGAAGGCCATGAGGAACGGCACGAAGGTGTTGGGATTGGCTGCGACCTGCGCCTTCAAGGTCAGGTACGACTGGTGGGCGACCATCGATCCGGACGGCAGGCCGGCGCTGACCGCCGCGGTGTCCTCGTTGACCTGACGGGGTGTCGTGGCGCGGTCGAACCGGTACAGCATCTGGTACGTCGTGGGGTGCAGGGCCGTGATCTGCCGCGGGGAGACCCATGCCTGCGCGGTCCCGCTCATGCTGGACGCGAGGCCCACCACGCTCAGCGGCTGCTGCCCGGGCAGTCGGATCCGCTTGCCGAGCGGCGAGTGCGGCCCGCTGCCCATCCCGGGCGCGTCCGGCAGTGACAGCACGATCTGGCCGGGTCCGGTGGCCCAGTGCCCGGCGAACAAGTCCAGCCGGTCGACCGGGCCACCGGGGTCCGCACGCCCCACGACCGTCAGGGGGCCCGGCGCCATCCCGGGCATCTCGGACGCCGCATTCTCCGGCATCTCGATCACGGCTTCCGGAAATGGTCCGGCCGAGGCCCGTACGCCGGGACGGTGCGCGGTCCGGGCGAGCTGCGCGCCGGAGACCTTCGTCGCGTCGAAGGTGGCGATGACGTGTGCGCCGTGCATCCGGCCGAAGAGTTGGTCGAAGGGTCGGGACACGACGTCCAGCAGCCCAAGCGCGACCACCAGAGCCATGCTGGAGACCAGCACCACCACCCCGATCACCGAGGTCTGCAGCCGACGGCGGCGCACGGCCGCGATCGAGGCGCGCCACACCGTGCTCATGCCGTCCGCTCCAGGGTTCGCTCGCCGGTGATCCGGCCGTCCGCCATCGTCACCAGCCGGCTGGCGCACCGGGTGGCCAGCCGCTCGTCATGCGTCACCAACAACAGTGTCTGGCCTGACTGGTTGAGGTCGATGAGCAGGTCCATCACCTGCTCCCCCGCGTGACTGTCCAGGGCTCCGGTCGGCTCGTCGGCCAGCAGCAGGGCGGGGCGGTTCATCAGCGCGCGGGCCACCGCCACCCGCTGGCGCTCGCCGCCGCCCAGTACGGCCGGGTAGACGTTCTTGCGGTCAGCGATGCCGAGTTCGTCCAGCAATTCCAGGGCCCGGCGCCTAGCCTGACGGGCCGGTGTCCCGGTGAGCTGGGTGGCCAGGGCGACGTTGTCGATCGCGGGCAGGTCGTCGATGAGATTGAAGAACTGGAAGATCATGCCGACCCGGCGGCGCCGGAAGAGCGCCAGCCCGGTCTCATTCATCGCGACCAGGTCATCGCCGTGGACACGTACCTGGCCGGCGCTCGGCCGGTTCAGCCCGGCGATCATGTTGAGCAGGGTGGACTTGCCACAGCCGGACGGACCCATCACCGTCACCACCTCCCCGGCCCCGATCTCCAGCGACACCGCGTTCAGGGCGACGGTGTCGCCGTACTCCTTGCGTAACCCGCTGACCCGGACGACCACCTGCTCCCGCATGGCGACCACCCCGGCCCCTGTGCCCGTACCGCTGCTCTCTTCGCTGATCATGACAAGGACGTTAGGCGGCGCGGCCTGGCCCGGTCGTCAGCCCCCGGATGTAACCCAGGGCGGTGCTCATCCCGGGGATGTACAAGGATGGCCCCGCAGGTGGAGCCCGGGGCACCTCTGGCCCGGACAGGGGTTGCCCCTGTGCCCCCAAGGCGCCCTCAGAGGAACCGGCCGCGCTGATGAGACAGAAGTCCTTGCAAGGTGCGATCGTCGATTCGGACCGACCGCGTCGCACCATCCGTACCTTGTATTCGTCAGCCCTGCCGGGTCCACGGTCAGACCGTGCTGCGGCGCCACGGCTTGTCGTACGAGCCGCCGCAGGCGCGGCACGAGGCGGTGTAAACGGCGCTGGCGGGGGTCATCTGCTCGGCGGGCTCGGCCGGATGGGGGCGGCCCAGGATGATCGCGGTAAGTTCCGGTTCCGCGCAGCCGCACGGGCCGTCTGTGCGCCTGGGACGGGGAAAGACCGTCCGGGGCGCAGGTGCCGCGGCTGTGTCCAGCGGAGCGGCCTGGATGTGCTCCATGCGCCAGCCGTCGATGGGGACCTTCCGGCGGCGGGTGTTGCGGTCGAAACGCTGCTGCTCGGCGGCCGTCTCGAACAGCAGCAGCATCCCCGCCAGCAGGCGGAACGCCTCCCCTCTCACTAGCCCGGACACCGGGGACAGGACGGCGACCGGGGTATCGTCCGGGCCGATCAGTGCGGTCCCGCCGCCCCACCGCCCTTCGTCGGTGCTCATCCCGACTGTGGCGGCGATGTGGTGCTCGCGCGCCAGATGCTCCACCGCCTGCTCCACGCCCGGTCGGCGCATGAGCTTGTTGCGCCACTGGGCCCCGGCGGGCCCGAGGTTCGCCCGGCGCGCGTCGGCCTCGGCGGTGGTGGCCCGCTCCAGCGCGGCCCGGCGGGAGGCGGCGTTCTTCCGGTCGATGTCGGCCCGTCTGCGCGACGCCTTCTCCTTGAACCGCGCCCGCTGCTCGGCCGCCTCGCGCTGCCGCTGCTCCTCCCGCCACAGGTACTCGTCCTCCGCCGCGATGTACTGCGGCGCCGTCCAGACCTGGGTGAGCTGGCGCTGCGGATAGCGCAGCCGCACCCGCGGGACGTGAGGGCCGATCTGGCACGTGAACACCCAGCGCAGGAAGTCTGCGACGGGCACCTGCGGCACAGCATTCCACCCACACCCGGCGAACTTCACCAGGCCCTCGGCGACCGCGACGCCGTCGTCCGTGGTCACCAGCCGCACGGAGGGAACGGCGCCGAGCCAGTGCGGGCGGGGACGGTCGCTGAACCAGCAGCAGGTCACGCCGTGCGCGTCCATCCGTTCGGTGCGCTCGGTGATGTCCGCGGCGGTGATCGGGGAGAGCTGGGCCTCCAGCGCCATCCGCCACGTCCCCGTCGGGTCGCTGGCCACCACGTCCGCCCGCCAGGAGCCGTCCGGTGCCCTCACCTCCAGCTCGGCGTGCGCCCCGGCTTCCCTGGCAGCGCTGGCGAGTTCGAGCTTGAGGAGGTGGTGAGCCTCGGACTCGCCCTGACGGGCGATCTCGCAGTCCGGGGCGTGCGGGGCGTGGGCGAAGAACCGCAGGCCCCGCTCGGATATCTTCGCGTGCATCGGGTGCAGGCACTCCGCACAGGTGATCGGCGCAGGCGGCCGGACCTTCCACACCGCCTCCCACGACTGCCCGCACCCCAGGTCGGGCAGGTGCGCGAACACGGTTCCCCACTCGGCGTGCACGGCCCGGAACGCCATCCGTCCTCCCCCGTCGGTGATCTCCTCAAAGTGTCGCGGCGACCACTGACAATCGGTATGGCTCTGCCGGCGGACTGGCTGATGCAGTACGGCCTCAACCAGACCGACGTGAACGCCGTGCCTAGAAGCGCCGCAGCCGTCCCGCGCTCCGAGGAAGGAGTCGACCGGCTGCCGTGAATCTCACCCGCACTGCCCGGCCGCACCCACGCCCTCGCGGCGGCCCACACCCACCGGATCACCCATATCTGCGAACGCCACGGCATCCCCGTCCTCGCCGACCGCGCCTACACGGGAGACGGCCGGTGGGTGACGACGCCCCTCAGTCGCCCGCCGGGCCGCGACCCCACACCGACCCAGCCAACCATCAACCGCACTCGTTCTGCGGCCCGGGCACCGGTCGAGCACGGCGTCGCACGAGTGAAGTCGTGGCGGATCTTCCACAGGTCCCGGTGCAGCCCGAATCGAATGTCGTCCATCTCCGCCGCCGTCCTCACCCTGGAGCAGCAACACTGAAAGGGCTCACCGCTCCGCTCATGGCAAGGTCTGGAGTCCAGCTTCCGTCCGTGCCGCACCGCAGCAACGGGGAGGGCCCTGGGAATCGCAGGCCCGGCTCTACCGGGACGGCAGTCCTAGACCACGCAGGCGAGAGGCACCCAGCCCTTGATACCTCGATAGCTGATGTAGTCCCAGCGGTTGTCGTCCTTCCACTTGCAGAGGGAGTACGTCCCGCCGATCGATACCTCGCACTTGAGCAGCTTGGGCTTAGCGCCCTTGGGCAGCAGCCCAAGCGCTGTCGAGTTCAGCTTCTTGTCCTTGTGGATCCTTACGCTCTCGTGCGCCTTGGCAGTCCACGGGCAGCTCTCCGCCGCCACCTGTGTCACGGTGGAAGCGCTGTGCGTCGTGGGTGCAGCGTTCGCCGTACCTCCTGTGAAGGCCAGGCCTGTCACGGCGACGAGCCCGATCGTCGTTGCCAACTGCCTCATCTTCAAGTCCGTTCATCCCTCCGTTTGATCATGAACGTGGCCGGTCAGCCTAACTTGAACACGGTCGGCAAGATCCACAGAGCGGGTGCCGGCCGACACACCCACCCCACCCCCTCACCGTTCGTACACCCCCTCCACCTCCCCCTCGCGAAGTCCCGCATCACCGCCTCCCTCCACAGCTTCATCGGGGCGACACATTTGCCACCCTCTGTGATCAGGAGCCCCTTCTTGCGGCCGGTGATCGTCAGATAGCCCTCGTTGTCCAGTTCGCTCGTCTGCGTGCCGACGGCCGACGCCGTGCCCTTGACGCTGCGTGCGACCGGGATGTTCGCCGACGGGGATCCCGGGCGGCAGGCGGCCCTGCGAGCGACCCTTGAAGAGGTGATGCGGCTTGCTCGTCCCGAGGTGCGAGCCATCCAGCGCGCACGGTGGCTGGCGAGACCCAGGACGAGATCGCCGAAAATCTCGCCTCCAGCCGCAGGGCCGTCGAAGGACGGCCCTAGCGATTTCAGCCGCCGCCTACCTGTCCCCCATCGTCGGCATCGTCCCGCGCGTCCTGTTCGCCGACTGGTCACAGGAGATCACCGGCCGCGACTGGATCGCGCACAGCCACCTCGCCGGTGTGCCCGCCCCCGAGCGTCTCGGCGCCTACTCCCCGATCTCTGGCCGTGCTTCTTCGCCCAACTCGGACAGATCACGGCACGCGTGCACACCGTCCGCGGCCCGCACTTCGGCCCGGTCGCGGGTCCTGGCCGCCCCACCTGGAGCGCAGCCGTGAGCGCCTCCCTCCACACCGTCGCCGACGAGTGTCCTCGACGAGATCACCGAACCGCGCCGACTCACGGGGACCTTGTGACCCGTTCACAAGGCAAGTCGACTGTCGGAAGCAGGGCTGTCGGGGCGCAGGCGTGTCAGCGGGTGCGGCGTCGGACGGCCCAGGTGCCCCAGCCGGCTGCGGACTCGGTCTTCTGCCAGGCGCCGGGCAGGGCTGCCGCGACGGCAGCCGCGGGCAGGTACAGCGGCCCGTCGCTGCCGAGCTGGTTGATCCAGTACTCCGTCGTACGCCAGGACGCGGACGGCCTCGGTGGGGAACAGCAGCATGTCGATCGCGCCGATGACGGAAACGCAGGTCGGGCAACGACAGTGCGCTCGCGTCGGCTCGGATACGCAGCGATGAGCGGTCGTGGGCCTGACGCAGTATGCCCAGCGACAGGTCCACGCTGATCATCTGCGGTGGCGCGGGTGGTCTCCCAGTCGGTGGCGAGCTGGTCGAACTGCGCGCGATGAACTGAGCGGTCTCAGCCGTCCAGGGCCGCCGCCCGGCAGCCAGGTCACGGGCGAAGGCCCGGAAGACGTCAGCGATGCCGGGCGGCGGGATCGGTTGCCGTCCGGGCTGGGCAGGACGCGCGGCAAGGTGGCAGTCACAGCACCACTCCAGCATGTCGACGGCGGTTCACGGATCGGCCCGTGGGCAGAATTGGCTCTCCACCCACGGGCGGAGGACGCCCCTCAGTGGTGGTGCCCGCCTTGCGTGTCCCCTGCTTGTTGCCCGTGTTGCGGACGGCCTGTGTGATCGTGGCCGGTGTCGGGTGAGCCGCCCATCATGCGGAGCATGGACGGCCCGCCGGTGCGCAAGAAGCGCATCAGGAGCGCCGCGGCCAGGAGGAGGAAGGCGATGTTGAGCCAGGTGGTGTAGTTCCAGCTCACGCCCTCCATGGGAATCTTCGCATCGGCCTGGTCGGGGATCAGGCCGAGCCCGCCGAAGGCGAATTCGACGATGTACCCGGCGATGACCATCGCGAGGTAGAAGGTGCCGAGCAGGAAGGCGGCCGTCTTGGCGCCGTAGTACTTCCGGTAGATGTTGAGGATCGGCAGGATCAGCAGGTCGGCGAAGATGAACGCCACCACTCCGCCGAAGCTGATGCCGCCCTTCCACAGCACCACCGCCAGCGGCACGTTGCCGATGGAACACACGAATGAGGCGATCGCTACGAGCGGGCCGACGATCGGGCCCCACAGCTTGGCAGCGAGAGGGTGGCCGTCGAAGAAGAAGGTGCGCCAGAAGGAGTCGGGAACCCAGGCGGCGATGGCGCCGGCGATCAGCAGGCCGACGACCAGGTCGCGCAGGATCGCCGCCCACTCCATGACGAAGACATGCGAGGTCGAGGTGAAACCCTCGCGGGAGAACAGACGCCGGGCGAAGGAGCCCTCACGGTGAATGGACATGTCCATCGCGGCGTGACCCTCCATCGAGCCGGCCAGTCCGCGTTCAGCCTGCTCGCGGGCGGCGCGCAGGAGTGTGTCACGCAGGGCGAGCCGGAACAGGACCGCCAGCAGGATGATCATGATCGGGCCGCCGACGAATTCGGCAGCGGTGAACTGCCAGCCCATCAGCAGGGCCAGGATTACGCCGAGTTCGACGACCAGGTTGGTCGATGCGATCTCGAACGCCATCGCGGCGGTGAAGTTCGCGCCTTTACGGAACAGCGAGCGGGCCAGCGCGACGGCCGCGTACGAGCAGGATGAGGACGCCGCGCCCAGGCCTGCGGCGATGGCGAGCGTGCGGGGCCGGTCATCGCCCAGGAGCGAGACCACGGTGGACTTGCGGACCACGGCCTGGACGACAGCGGACAGGGCGAAGCCCAGAATCAGGGCCCAGGTGATCTCCCAGGTCATGGACCCGGCAATCGACAGTGCGTGCAGTACGGTGTGCATCTGTAAAGCCTTCCTCCGAAGGGTGCGGCCCGCCGCTTACATACACGCTCTCGCTGGGTCACAGCTCCGTGACACTCACGCGAGCGGTCGTCGTTGAGCGGACATGGATGCCGAGGATCTGGAGATCGCGTGGGCGCAAGCACGCCATGGCCACTTGCCGTTCGGCGCTGTCCTGGTCGACACCGCATCGGGCCGGGTCAGGGCCCGGGGACACGCCACTGTCGAAGGCGGCGATCTGACCGCGCACGCAGAAATGAGCGTGCTGTGCATAACCGATGCACACCAGATGCCCGTTGCCGCTCAGATCGTGGTCTCCACGGCGGAGCCCTGCCCCATGTGCGCTGGAGCCCTGCTGTGGAGCAAGGTCGCGTGAGAGGCGGATCGCTCGGCCGTGGGCCGGAGCGCTCCGCCGGTACGCGTGATGGCCACGGGGCCAACGGCCTCACGCCGCTCGGGCAGCCACGACGCCATCACCGCCGCCGCCGGTCGGCGAGCAGTCCCACTCGACGACCGCGACGCCGGTCCTCCGGTACCAGCCCCGAACGACACTGTCGACGTTGCTGAGGCGTCGGACCAGGACCCGAGCGCGACGGCTACAGCTCGGGCGTGGCCGGCGGCGATCCGTCTCTGCCGGTGTCCGGCCGGGTGCCGACCTGGCGTCGCAGGCGTCCCTCTCACCACGAGGTGGCGGAACGCTGGAGCGGGTCAGCGGGTCAGCGGGCCGGGCGCCGGGCGAGCCGGGGCGTGCGAAGTGCGCGCCGGGTCGCACGACTTCACCAATGACTACTTAGCGTCACGCCTTTAGGTGGACTCGACGGCATTCCCGTCACTCTGCGTGGGTACGTTGCGCTGCATGGACGCAGATGCATACGCGCGGAGTGACGATGACCTCCAGTGAGAGTGATCAAGGGGTAAGCGTCTTACCCTTCGGGGCGAGCAGTGAAGGGGTCCTTCAACGAGGGGATCACGCGCTGTTCGGAGTCAGTACGGGCAACAGCTACTTCAGCCGCCGGCGTCTGGCCGATGCCATGGCGTGGGCGGTGCAGTGCTTTGCTGTCGTGGACGTGGTGCACGCGGATGTCGCTCTGGAGGCGATGCTCGAAGCCCTGGGCTACGAGCGTCTCGCCGCGCGCAGGAGCGTGGCCAAGCAACTGCGGGGCGTGCGGCGGCGCATCGACCGCGCGCTGGAGGACCTCGGGGCGCCGGCAGAGCGCGTACGGGCTCGGCCGTTATCCGATTTCCTCGACCAGCCCGGTTACCGGGAGGTGCGGGCGCGGACGCGGACGGCACTCCGTACCGACCTGGAGTTACGGTCGGTCCGGGACGCCATGGCGTACCAGTTCCACACCAAGCGGCTGAAGCCGGGCGGTCTGCCCTCTCCCGGCCAGGTGCAGGCGGCGCTCGCCTACGTGGACGCCGAGTTGCCGTTCTTCGTCGACACCCCACGGATCCTGGGTGCCGCCTCGTCCGTCCACTGCTACCACACCGTCCTTCCGCTGGGCCGCCTGCTGTTCGGCGAGCGCCGGACAGGGCTGCGCCCAGCCGACAACCAGGGCTACGCCATCGTCGCGTGCCACGACCGATCCGAGCAGGGCTTCCCTGCAAAGCCGTAGAAGAAGGCAGACCGCCATGACATCCACGCCCACCACCGAAACCTCCCTGCCCCCTTACGCCGATGTCGAGTGGTCGCTGTCCCGGCGCGGTGACATCGTGCCCGCCGAGTGCACGCGGCTGCGCGAGAAGAACCCCGTCGCGCGGATCAGAACTCTCACGGGCGACGACGCCTGGCTGGTCACCAGCTACGCGCTGGCCCGGCAGGTCCTGGAAGACGAGCGCTTCAGCCTGCGCGACACGGCGGCTCCCGATGTGCCGCGCCGGTACGCCCTGACGATCCCCCCGGAGGTCGTCAACACCATGGGCAACGTCAACAGCGCCGGGCTCCACCAGGAAGTGCTGCGCGCCTTCGGGCCCCGCTCCGGGCCGGCGTCCGCGGAATGGATGTCCGCGCGGGCGCACGAACTGGTCGACGCCATGATCGAGGAGGGGCCACCGGTCGACCTGCGACAGCGGTTCGCCGAGCCGTATTCCGCCGCTCTGGTCTGCAAGGTGCTCGGCCTGCCCTACGAGGACGGGCTGCGGCTCATGTCCGGCCTGGACCTCGGCTTCGTCACCAGCCCCGTCGTCTACGACGGCTGCACCGCCGACTGGGACAAGGACTACGCCTTCGTCCTGCGGTACGTGCGCGCTGATCGTGACGACCAGCAGGGCCTGATCCGGCGGCTGCGCGAGCTGCGCGACGACCCGGAGCGCGACGGCGGCGACCTGACCGACGAGATGCTCGCCACCACGGTCACCTCACTCTTCGGCGCCGGCGCCATGAGCACCTACGTGTTCCTGCTGCACGCCGTGCTGACTCTGATCCGTCACCCGTCAGCGATGGACCACCTGCGCCAGCGGCCCGAGGCGATGCCGCGCGCGGTGGAGGAACTGCTGCGGTCCACGCTGTCGATCGGCGACGGACTACCCCGGATCGCGCGGGCCGATGTCCAGGTCGGTGACGTCCTCGTACGGGCCGGGGAACTGGTGCTGGTCTGTGTGGAAGGCGCGAACTTCGCCCCAGAACAGTTCCCGGATGCCGAGCGGTTCAACCTCGACCGCTCGCCCAACGCGCACCTGGCGTTCGGAGCGGGCCGCCACTTCTGCCCTGCTTCCGCGATCTCCCGCGTCCACGCCGCCGAGGCCCTCACCGTCCTCCTCGAACGCCTCCCGCGGCTGCGTCTCGCGCTCCCCGCCGACCAGCTTGTCTGGCCCACGGGCAACATCAAGCGGGTGCCCGAGAGGCTCCCGGTCCTGTGGTGACCTCACCGGAAGGCGCCGCCATGGCACGCCTCTTCGAGAGTCTGGGCATGGAGTACGAGCAGGCCTTCACGGGGCGGAAACAGGCCCAGATCGACGCCGTCGAGGAGCTGTCGCGCCGCCTCTCCCCCGGCTCCCGCGTCCTCGACGTGGGGTGCGCGACCGGCCGCCCCACCGCAGAGCAACTGTGCGCCGGAGGCCTGGACGTCACAGGCATCGACGTCTCCGAAGTCATGCTGGCCCACGCACGGCGCCAGGTCCCCCGGGCCCGGTTCATCCTGGCCGACCTCTTCAGCGACACCGCCGGCCTCGGTGTGTACGACGCCGTCGTATGCCTGTTCTGCCTCATCAACCTGCCCGAACCACGCTTCGTCGAGGGCCTGCGGCGACTCTCGGCCCTCACCGTGCCAGGCGGCACCATCATCGTCGCGGTGCCGGAATCCCAGGGCACGGAGGAGGTGCAGTTCCTCGACCTGACGTACCGCCCCATGCGCTGCCTGCCCGAGGACGTCCACCGCTACGCCCAACTCGCCGGACTGGAGACAGAGCGCGTGCAGGCACTTACCGAACCCGGATCACACGACCAGACCACACCCGGCAGAAGCCTGTTCCTATGGGCAGGAAGCCCGGTGCCCTCACCGCGCACACCAGGCCCGGACACCGGCGACACGATTCCGCTCTGACGTCCATGTGCACATCGAGCAGACCCGGCGGCGGAGGTGCTGCTGCTGAGTGGCGGCCGTGAGCACTCGTCGGTGTGTGGCGGGCGTGATGGCAGGATGTGAGGATGGCGGCGAATCAACCCTGGGCAGGGCTTCATGGTGACCTGATCGCGGCGAAGGCATTGGTGTACGACCCGAGTGGCTTTGCTTGCTCACGGCCGGTGCCCGAACCGGAGAGTTCTGAGTACTCAGCTCACGGGTTCACCCTCGATGGGATGTCGGTCAGGTTCCGCGTGGCCAAGACCACCCCGACGAAGGTCGGCCAGTTCGTCACCGTGTGGCAGCGATCCGTGGAAGGACCGATCCGGCCCTTCGATGCCGAGGACGGGGTTGATCTCTTCGTCATCAGCAGCCGCGACAACGGCTACTTCGGACAGTTCGTGTTCCCGCGAGAGGCGTTGTGTCAGCGCGGCATCGTGTCCCGGAACGGCTCCGGCGGCAAGCGAGGCTTCCGCGTCTACCCGCCGTGGGTGACCACGACCAATCGTCAGGCATCCAGCTCTCAGGCGTGGCAGGTGGACTACTTCCTGTATCTCGGGGAGGCCGAGCCTGTCGACGTGGCGCGTGCCCAAGCCCTCTACCACCCGTAGGCGCACCCTTCAGTCCCTGGGGCCTCTTCCCGGCCTGTCCGATAGGACGCCCATGAGAGCTGCGCCCGGTCTCACGACCGGACACTGCGTGCGCCTCCCGCGCCCCCTGTGAGTGTGGTTTTCATGATCCTGCTGCGGCCCATGCTCAGGACGAACTCTCTGAGCACCAGGAGGAACTCATGCGTGTACGTGCCGCCATCACCGCGATCGTCTTGACCGCCGCAGGCGTTGTCGCCTGCACAGGGACTGCCGTCGCTGACGCCGACGCCAACGGGGCGGCCGTGGGCTCGCCCGGCGTCATCTCGGGCAATGCCATCCAGGCCCCGATCCACCTTCCGATCAACCTCTGCGGCAACTCCATTGACATCGTCGCCCTCCTTAATCCGACATTCGGGAACACGTGCGTGGCCGATTAGTACTGGCAGAAGGGGCTCCAGCGCCACCTTCCGGGAGAGGACCTAAGCGTCCACCACCGCCATGGACCAGCCCTGGCCCCCACCGTCTACGACAAGCAACTGGGTGCAGTCCTCGGCATTCGGCAGATATACAGACTTGCCATCCGCGATGGTCTTGATCACGTACTCGCCGAATCCCCGGGCTCCAAGCCCCAGAAGTAGGGCCCGGCCGCAGTTCGTGCATGCATGAACTGCGGCCGGGCGTCTTTTCTTTCTGATCGGCGGGCCAACCAGATGAAGATGCCCACGACGAGGAGTCCGGCTCCGAAGACGATGGCGGTCTTCTCGTAGCGGGTGGCCAGGCCGCGCGCCAGTTCTTCAGATCTGCCATGGTGTCAGGCGACCGGGCAGCCGTTGTAGTACCCGCCGAGGCAGTGAGCACCAGTCGGGCTCACTGACGAGTGCACGACGTCACCGCCGCCTTCGACGCACAAGTACGCAGAGACGAACGGCCCCCGTGCCTCCGCGGAACCGATGAACCGGTCCCGGGCGTGCGGATGCTCTGCGTTGTCCCCGGTGTTCCGGCCCGGCTCCGCCGCACCTGGTGTAGAAGGTGGCGATGCGGCAGGGAGCGGGATCAGCTCGCCCGGCCGTAGCGGTCAATGATCGCGGCGCGCAATGCGGGGGCTGACACCCCGAGCGCCGACAGCAGGGAAGGCACCAACCCGCGGTTCATGGCGATGAGGTCGAGGGCGAGGTGTTCAGTGCCGATGTAGTCGTCGTGCCGGTCCTGCGCCCGGCGGACGGCGTTGGCCAGGCTCTCCTTGGCGCGAGGGGCGAAGGGGATGTGCCCGGTGGGGCGGGTGCCGGTGGCCTGGTAGAGGCCGGTGGGAGCGGGGGCCGGTGCCGTGAGTACGGCGCGTCGGCGCCGGCGCCAGTGGTGCACGAATCCCGGGTGCACTGCGCGCCGGGGGTTGAGCCTGGAGGGGCGGGGCCTCCGGTGGACGGCTCGGTCGGCTCGTGCGAGGGCTTCTGCTCCGAAGGATTCTTCGAGCCTGGCATGCACGGCGTCGAGATCGATCCCGATGGAGGCCAGCGCGTCCCGGTTGAGGGTGTCGAGCAGGTGGGACCCAGCCCCGAGTCCGGCCTGACGGACGATCTCTTCCTCGACGCGCTGTGGCGTGAGACCGTGCTGGCGCAGAACGGCGCTCGCCGGCTGGTCGGTGGCGACGACGGCGAGCAAGAGATGTTCGCAGTCGATGTAGTGGTGTCCGAGCCGGCGGGCGTGCTCTTGGGCGTGAACCACGACGGTGCGGGCTTCCGGCGCGAAGCGTTCGAACATCATCGCCTCCCCATGAGATGGCCGTACTTGCGGTGCACGGTCTGCTTGGTGACGCCGAGCCGCTCGGCGATGTCCTGCCAAGACCATCCCAGCTTCCGCGCGTTCTCGATTTGGAGGATCTCCAGCCGTTCGGCGAGTTCTCGTAGGGCGGCCACCGCGCGGAGCCCAACGTCCGGGTCATTACTGGCGGCACCCTCGGCGATTTCGAGTGTGTTCTCCATGGCCGTCATCACATGCTGACAACCAGGGTTGCATCAACGTATGCTGACGGCGCGCAGGCCGAGCCGCACGGTTCATCCACCCTGGCCCGTGTTCTCTCGCTGCAAGGCGTCGACCGCCAGCTGGTTCCTCCACTTCCTCGCCGGAGGCGAGCCGTAACCGCATCACCTGCTCCTTACCACCGGAGCATGTCAGCCGGGTATGGCGCTGCGCTCCGGAAAAGGGTGCCCGGTACGCACTCGTCGACCGTGGCTGCACAGGATCACCGGCCATGACCCGCAGCAGGCTGGGCGACCTGATCGCCACCGGTTTGATCGACCGCCTTGACCCGCGTGACCGGATGCTCTTGGAGCGTCGTGCGCGTATCAAGTCCACCGGTGATGAGCCCTTTCCCCTGGATGGTTCCGCCCATGCAGTGCACCACGAAAGCAAGGCCCATCACCCACCCCACGGCGCTGAACTCCGTGTCGGTAGCCGCCCAGGCCGCCAGGCCGACCAAGGCGCCCCCGATCAGCGCGCCGCCCGCCGCCCAGCTCTCACTGCGCGGGTATACCCAGGCCTCGTAGCTCCGCAGGCCCATGATGAGCAGGGCGCCAACGCCCAATACAGTCTCCGCACAGCGCCTCCCCCGACCAGCACCGCCGCACACCGATTTGTCCACCAGCTTCGCGCGAAACGCAGCACTGCGCCAGACCCTCAGCGCCGTTGTCGCTGTCACCGCGTCACATGCAGGGGGAAGCGAACAACGGGCGGGCCGGCGCGGACGCGCGGACGCGGCGACAAGGGACCAGGATTCACCCACACCACAGAAACGCGTGAACTGCAGAAGAAGTCCCCTCAGCAGTCGCTCGACGACATCCGAGATGAACTCGACGACAATCAGGTCTCACGTCTTCGTGGCAGCGGCACTGCGTCAGCCGCTCTGGTGAGTGGTGCTGCTGCCGGGCTTCGAGTTCGTTGGACCTCTTCGTCCAGCCGTTCTGCAGGCTGTTGCGGGTCCGCGCACTGGTCAGGGCATCATCGAGGTGAGATGTGGCCATGCCAGGCGGGCCCAGGCTGCGATTCGAGCCGGTGCAGGCCAAGGTGATGAGCGCCGCCCTGAGAACAATCCGTCCCATTCAGCTTCGCGGGAGACCGGCTGCCCGCTACTGCGGGACATGCTCCACGCGAGCACGGACCTTGCGGTGGGCGGCGTTGTCGTCCTCCTCACTCGGCCGCGAAGAGGCCGCGCCTGGCTGATGACCAAGAGGGAGGCCTGCTAGGACGGGTGGCGGGATGCCGGGTGCAGCAGGCTGGCGTCCAGGGCGGCCAGGTCCGTCCGGCCGCACAGCGCCATGGCGGTCTCCAACTCGGAGCCCAGGATGGACAGTACGTCCCGTGCGCCCTCGGCCGCCGAGACGGCCATGCCCCACAGCACAGGCCTGCCCACCAGCACCGCCCGGGCGCCCAGAGCCAGGGCGATCAGCACGTCCGAGCCACGGCGGATGCCGCCGTCGATGAGCACCTCGCAGCGTCCGGCGACGGCGGAGACCACCTCGGGCAGAGCGTCGAGAGCGGTGACCGAGCCGTCCAGCTGGCGGCCGCCGTGGTTGGACACCACGATCGCAGCCACCCCCAACTCGGCCGCGCGGGCCGCGTCCTCGGCGGTGACCACTCCCTTCAGGACGACCGGAAGCCGGGTCAGCGAGCGCAGCCAGGCCAGATCGTCCCAGGTGAAGGCGGGGTCGATGCGCCGGGCCAGCTGCGCGGCCAGCTCGGCCGAGGAGCCGTCGGCGCAGGTGTCGGGGAAGTTCGCCGGTGCCAGACCCGGCGGGAGGGCGAAGGCGTTGCGCAGATCCCGTACCCGGCGCCCACGGACCGGGGCGTCCACCGTGACGACGAGCGCCCGGTACCCGGCTGCCTCGGCCCGCTTGACGAGATCCTCGCTGACTGCGCGATCCCGGAAGACGTAGAGCTGCATCCACAGCGGTCCCCGCGCGACCCGTGCGACGTCCTCGAGTCGTGTGGTGGAGAACGTGCTGACCACCATCAGCGCGCCCGCGTCTCCCGCGGCGAGGGCACAGGCCGACTCGGCTTCCGGCGTGACCAGGCCGTGGAAGCCCATGGGGGCGACGGCGATGGGCAGGGCGACCGGGGAACCGAGCAGGGTGGTGTGCATGTCGATGCGGGAGACGTCGACCAGGACGCGGGGGCGCAGCCGGTAGCGCCGGTAGCCGGCCAGGTTCTCGCGCAGGGTCGTCTCATCACCGCTGCCGCCATCGATGTAGTCCCAGGCGCACGACTCGACCAGGGGACGTGCCGCGGTGTAGTAGTCGTCCAGCGTGACCATGGTCCGGCCGGAGGAATCAGGAAAATTGTCAGGGGTGTCCTTGTCCGCTGCCACGACGATCACCTCACCAGGCCCGCCCACCCGGGGGCAAGCCCGCATCCGGCCAGCCCGGCCATAGCTCGGTGCGCTGACCGGAGGCCGCTACAGACGCAGACACCTGTGCGTTGGCGCCGCACACGCCGCGATCGGTGTGCGCGGTGGCAGGACCATCGATGCCCCGTTACTGCGCTGCACGTCGGTTGCCGTCATGTGCGCGGTCTTCCATGGACTGTTGTTGTGGTGCCGGTGAGCCAGGCGGCCAGGGCCGGGCGGTCGATCTTGGTGCTGTGCCGGTGGTCGACGGGCAGCCGGCCGGGGTAGGCAACCGGGTGTGCCAGGGACCAGCCGAGGTGCAAGGCGATGGCATGGACCTGGTCGGCAGGGGCGGCGCGCTGTTCGTCTGCAGGAACGACGAGGAACAGCCCGTCATCGGGCACAGCGATCAGGGCGCACTGCGTCAGGCCGAGCCGCTGGTTGTACGTGAACTCCTGCTGGTCGGGATACACCAGGCCGTGGGATGTATGGATCAAGTGCTTTCTGCGGCACAGAAACCACAGCATCCCGTCGGCGTCGAGGTAGCCCACGTCCCCCATGCGGTGCCACAGCGATCCGTCACGGTGACGCAGCTTCGCCCGCGCGGTCAGCTGCGGCCACCGCGCGTACTCACGCGAGACCCGCGGCCCGGCAACGACGATTTCCCCGATCCCCCCTGCGGGCAGCTCGTCCGAGTCCTCGAACTCCCGTACGTCAGTGGCGTCCAGGGGGAGGATGGCGATGCGGGTGTCCTGGGCGGTGCCCACCGGTACGCCCCGCCCGCGGCGAGCCGCGCTCTCGGCCAGTGCGGCCAACTGCCGGGCCTCCACGACCGCCAGTGGCATCGGCGCCTCGGTGCTGGAGTAGTGCACATCGATACGCGTCTGGGGCAGGGCACGCAGCAAGTCCTCCACCACACGGGGGCTGGCCGGTGCCCCGGAGACGGTGGCCACCCTGACCGGAGGCAGCGGCAGCCTGTGGTCTCGGCAGTGACTGGCCAAGCGGCGCCAGAACGCCAGGGAGGCAAAGGTGTAGTCACACCCCAGAGCGGTCATCTGCCGATGGGCGGCCTGGATGTCGGCCAGTCCCGGCTCCGCATCGCCCAGGTCCGGCAGCACCAGCGTCCGCCCCAGTGCCGCGTCCATCAGCCCCAGGAACGGCAGCACCACGAACTCCGTGGCCAGCCGACAGTCCCCGTACAGCAGGCGCTGCTGGTCGAGGTAGGAGGCGACGTTGGAGCAGGTCCACACCACCGGCTTGGGCGGTCCGGTCGTCCCACTGGTGTGGATGATCAGACAGGGATGCTCGGTCCCGACCGCCACGGGCGGGGCCACGCGGGCAGGCCCCTCGAACAGTTCACGCGCGGCCGCCGCGCCCGTCTCGTGCCCCTCCGCGGTCACCCACAGCGCCACCGACAGGCGCTCCAAGCCCTGGCCGGCCACCTCAGGCGGCATCGCCGGATCGAACAGTGCCGGCACGGCCCCCAGCGGCAGGCACGCATATACGACGGTCACGAACTCCGCCGTGGCCCGCAGGGTGATGGCCACCCGATCGCCACGCCCGACGCCTCGGCGGGCCAGAGCGCCGGCACACCGCGCGACCTCGTCGAGGAAGGCTCCCACCTCAAGGCGCCGTCCGCTGTGGGCATCGACGAGCATCACCTCCCTCGGGTCGCGGGCCAGCAGTCCGCCGAGCATCGGATTGTGGAGCACACCGACCTCTTTCGTGATCGCGGGACTTGCACCGTGTCCTACATGGTCAGTCGGTCGCTGGCCGGGTCTTGGGGAGTGGGCGGTGGGCGGTGGGCATGGATCGGCCGGACGGACACTTGGAGATCGCGAGGCCTTTGCTGCCGCCAGCGCGGCTGTGGCCGCCGGGCGGCGGGGTGGCGGTGACGGCCTCGCCGCGGCCCTCCGCTGCTACAAGCGCCCGCCAAACTAACCATGCAGGACACGGCGTTAGACGGTCTTCGTCAACAGCCTGCCCCAGGCGTCGACGCAGTAGCCCAGGCCGTACCGGCGCAGTGGCGCGTAGCAGCATTCATCTGCCTGCCGGGTGATGGGGATCCGCTGCTTTCCCCAGGGCCGCCAGCATTCCTCACTTGGTTTCACACCCAACAAGGGGTCAGGCCGCCCCATCGTGACGTGGGGGCCGTGCCGAAACGTTGACTGCTCCTCCGCCGGCGCGGCGGACCCTACTGAGCGGCTCGCGTGAACGTGGGGTGGCGGGGCGCCGAGGCGGGCCCCGCCGTTGCAGGGAGGCAGCTAAGAGCCGAACTTGACGCTGTGGGGGAGGTCCCCGAAGAAGTCGGTGAACTGGCGGGGCTGCAGGCTGCCCCAGGAGTTCTGGCAGTTGCCGTCGAAGTAGAGCGTGGCGGTGGCGTTGGTCTGGTTCGAGGCGTTGGTCGCGCCGTCGTGGAGGGGCTGGCACGCGCCGAGGGGCGGATTGCTGATCCGGAAGTCCCCCACCGACGAGTGGTAGAAGAACGTGCCGCTGGCGTCGGCGGCGTGAGCACTGCTCATGGGCAGAGCGGTGAAGACCGCGACGGCGGCGCCCACGGACAGGGCCAAGCGGCCGAGGCGGGTCGCCGGGACGTGTGTGATGGTCATGAGCGCAACGTTCCAGACGGCACCGAGAGCGCTGAGAGCGCCACGCGGACCGGGAAGCAGAAGCGGAAGCAGGAGCAGGCAATGCGCGCTCCCCGCCGCGCCTTGCGCGCCTGTCCTGCTCCTGTGCCACAGCACTCATCGCCTGATCGCAGAGAGACGTTCGGACTCACGCCAGGGTCCCGCAAGGTGGGGAATCGGGGCGAGCGGGTCTGTCCCACCCCTGAGCAAGGGGTGGGACATTTCAATTTCAATGAGCCCTTATCACGGGGCAATCCCCCGGCACAGCAGCCGAAACCAGGGGCCGCCCGGCAGCGCCGTGAGCAGTGTCCCCGGCCTCTGCATGGGCCGGGTCCACCCGCACGAGCAGAGCCGCCGGTCCGCGCGCTCGCGGGCCATCTCGGTTCCTGGCCAGGTGGCGCGCCACGCACCCTTGCGGGGACCTGCCGGCCTCCGGTCTGGTGAAAGCCCGTCCACGGCGCATCGGAGGGACTATGACCGAGTCGGTAATCGGAGCATCCTCGCCCGGCGCGGCAGCGCGCCTGCCCCGCCGCCCGCTGGTACGCGTACGGGACCCGGAAGCGGCGGAGCTGTGGGGTCCGGTCTTCGGGGACCAGGACGTCGACGCGCTCGACGCAGACCTCACCCGGCAGTGCCCGGGCCAGCCGCACGGCGAGTGCATCACCGTCACCGGACGGGTCACTGACCAACACGGCATGCCGGTACGCCGGCAGCTGGTGGAGATCTGGCAGGCCAACGCCTCCGGCCGGTACGCCCACCAGGCCGACCGCGGCCCAGGCCCCCTGGACCCGCACTTCGCCGGTGTGGGCCGCTGCCTGACGGACGACCAGGGACAATACCGGTTCACCACGATCAAGCCCGGCGCCTATCCCTGGCGCACGGACTTCAATGCCTGGCGGCCTGCGCACATCCACTTCTCACTGTTCGGCACCGCCTTCACCCAGCGCGCGGTGACGCAGATGTACTTCCCCGGTGATCCGCTGCTGGCGCACGACCCGTTCTTCCAAGCCGTCACGGATGCGAGAGCCCGCGCGCGTCTGGTCGCCACGTACGACCACGAGCTGTCCATGCCGGGCCGGACACTGGCTTACCGGTGGGACATCGTCCTCGACGGCCCGGCCGCGACGCGGAGGGAGACCAACGCATGACCATGCCACCGCCCCCGCTCGTGCCCACACCCCCGCAAACCATCGGACCCTACTTCGGCCACGCCCTGCCCTTCGCCGGCGGGACCGATATCGCGCCAGACGGCCACCCGGACACCGTCACCATCCAAGGGCACCTCTACGACGGCGAAGGCGACCCGGTTCACGACGGACTGCTGGAGATATGGCAGCCCGCACCCGACGGCACACGCGCGGGAGCGCCCGGTTCACGGCGACGAGGAGCCGCCGCTGGTCATAGCGGATTCACCGGCTTCGGACGGGTCGCCACCGACGCCCAGGGGCGATGGGCAGTCCGCACCCTCCCACCGGGCGGCGTCGGATACCTCTCACTGTGCCTCTTCGCCCGAGGACTGCCCGGCCATCTCCGAACCCGCCTCTACCTTCCCCCGATTCAGGACGACGGCACCACGGATCCCCTCTTGTCCTCCCTTCCACCCGACCGCCGCCGCACCATGATCGCCGTGGCGACCGGCCCGCGCAGCTACCGCTTCGACATCCATCTCCAAGGACCCGCCGAAACCGTCTTCCTCGAATTCGGCCACCCATGAACCCGACTTCAGGAACCCCACACACCACGCTCAGCTCCGCCGACCGGCGATCTCGACGAGCCCGCCGCTGCGTGGGGGCGTCCATTTCGGGTGAGAGGACCTCAACGTCGATCACTCTGGCGGCAACATCGCGTGCACGGGCCCCACGGCCACACCTGACAGCCGTCAGCAGGGAGCCCGCCCACGGCCGACGGAGCCGAACAGCTCAATCATTGCTCGGGATCCACCCAGGTACGCCAGGCAGTGGCAACTCTGAGTGACGTCCCAGTGTCGGCGGACGGCACCCGAACGCGCCCGGAAACAAATCGTCATCGAGGCGGCCGGGCTGAATATCCGGGCCGTGACAGAGGACGGCGTCTTTGGGCCTCGCGTGCCCCCACGGTGATACAGGCACCGCTACCCGGAATCTCGTGGACAAGCACGTGGTGTTCGACGCATGCCTGCCCGAACTCCGCGGTCACCTGCCCCAGGGGCAGCCACAGGAAGTCGGCCCGGATGGCTGGTACATCCCCCTTGGGCAGACAGCGCGCGCGTCATCCCGTCCCGCTCCCGGACCACCAGGCTGACCCGGGAGTTCAATTCGTCCTCCGCGGCCAGCGAGGCGATGGCCGCAGCCTGGGCCAGCCTGCTCACCGCAGACGGGCAGGGCCTCCGCCCGAGCCGCCGCAGCGATCCAGGATCCGGCAAGCGCGTATCCGACACGCAGCGCGGCCAGCCCTTATGCGTGCGAGAGAGTGCGGACCACGCACGCGTTCGGCCGATTCGGGGGGAGGCCGACACGGTACACCACGGAGGCCTGGATCCGGGTCTCGTCCATGCCCGTCTCCGTGATGAACTTGCGATAACGCTCGTCGATGACGACGAAGACGTCGGCGGGCACCCTGTCAAGCAGCCCCATAACTAGACATGACTCACCGTCGTGGCAGTCGGGGCGTTGGGGCTGCCGACTGCGACCGCGAGCCAACGACCTCATCGCCCGGGCCGACCACCATCCGTAACAGCAGCTGCATCACGGCGATCTACCGCAGCTCCTTTCGACCACAGTCACCACTCCTGGCAGCGGAGTGAAGAGGACCTCGTCGCGAGCTGCCCCGTAGGTTGATGTCACTCTTGGCATCAACACGGCGGCAACGGGCGTTGAGAAAGCTCTGACAACCTGGCTTTCGGACGACGCAAGGCCGGATTTCATTAGCCCCCAGCGCTGTGACCGGAGACGACCACCGATCCGGTGGGGGGCGAATGTTTGGCGCAGGGAGGCGATGATGAGGGTATGACCGCCAGTTCTCGCGCCCAGTCGTTCGATGTAGCCGCGACTCAGTACGCGGCGAGTCGGCCTTCTTATCCAGCCGCGCTCTTTGACACCATCGAGGAGTTCGCAGGCTGTCGTTTGGCGGGTTCCCGGGTCGCCGATGTCGGCGCGGGTACCGGAATCGCCAGCGTGCTTCTGCGGGAGCGGGGTGCCGATGTGATCGGTGTGGAGCCGGGTGAGGCCATGGCCGGTGAGTTCCGCCAAGCGCTCCCGGGGGTGCCGATCGTGAGGGGTGACGGTAATGCTCTGCCGCTGGCCGAGGCTTCCTGCGACCTGATCACGTATGCGCAGTCCTGGCAGTGGACCGACCCCGGCCAGTCCGTCCCGGAGGCGTTGCGTGTCCTGCGAGTGGGCGGTGCGCTGGCTATCTGGTGGAACACCACAGCCTTCGACGTGCCGTGGATCCGTGAGCAGCACGAGCGCATCGCGCACCACTGCGGGGTGAAGCCAAGGTCTGCGGTGCGACCTTCGGACAGCGATGCCATCAGGCTGGCGGGTCTGACGGGTCTGCGAGTTGCGCGCCGTCAAGTGCGCTGGAGCCGCACCGTCTCTCTGGACATGCATCTCGCCAACATTGGCAGCCGCTCGGCATTCCTCGTCCTTGAAGAGGCCGACCGCCATGCGTTTTTCGTCGCTGAGCGTCAGCGGCTGGGCAGGATTTTCCCTCGCGAGGATGTGGAAGAGACCTACGTGGTTGATCTCCTGGTGGCACTCCGCCCCTGACGTTGTGCGGCCGCGGGGTGGGGCGGTGCCGTCATGCTGCCGAGGCAAGCGGTCGACCGCCCCAGCGGATTCCTTTCTCAGTGCGGATGCGGGCGCGTTCCTTGCGTTCGGCGGCCAGGACGTCGCGGTGGCAGGTGTTGGCGTTGCGCCGGCGCCGGTAGGCGTGCAGGGCTCGGGTCTGCACCGTGTGGTTGGGACGGTTGGAGTTGGCGATGGTGAACTGCCGTAGTGGTCCGAAGCGCGCTTCGATCGGGTTCGCCCACGATGCGTAGGTCGGGGTGAAACACAGCTCGACCTTGTTCTTCGCCGCCCAACAGCGGATGTCAACGCCCTTGTGGGCAGACAAGTTGTCCAGGATCACGTAGATCGGTGCGCCGCCGGGCCGGCGGCACGGATCGACTTCAGCGCGGCCACCCCGCTTGTTCTGCCGGCAGGCGGGTGGGGCCGTCGCGTGTCGCTGCGGCTGCGCCGGCTTCCACGGGCCCGGAGACTGCGATTGTCCTCCTTCGTGTTCCAGGCCGCTTCGAGGCAGAGGTACCGGAGGCTGGCATATCAGATGCTGTCGCATCAAATAGCAATAAGTTACCCAAAAGGCGCATTGAGCCCATTTCTATGGATGGCGCCGAGTGGAATTTGTCCCGTCGACGGGATGGCCCATGTTTTCGTATGTCTCACGTTTTCGCGCTCCGCCGGATTGCGTTTGTCAACCGCAGGGGAACGACGGCGAGAAGGAAAGAGGGCGTGGCTGACCCTTTGATGGGTGGCCGAAAGACCTTCACCGTGCCGATGGTTGTCACGAAGAATTGTGATCACGGGGGACGTTACTGAATACGTCCGTATTCGGCCATTGATCAGTCCTCGGGGCTGTGGGTACGCTCCTCACCGACCGAACTGCGACCGCTGTGACGGCCGCAATACAGTTACCTTGCTGGCCTGCACGGATTCTCCGACTTTCGCGATTCCATGTCTGATGTGATGGGCAGCGATTGGAGCAATGGAAAGGCGTCGACGGTGGCGTAAATTCTATGGGATTTGTGCGGTTCGTCAGCGCGCCGTGCTAGCAATGAGGAAGTCCGGTAGACGGACGAATTCCCGGGGGCGCGTTGCTCCGCGGGTTTGGCTGCACCATGACTAGAAGAGGGGAACTTCATGCGTATACGTCATGCACTGACGGGCCTGGTCCTGGGGGGTGCGATCGCCCTCGGAGGCGCAGTCGTGCCCGCCCAGGCGGCCGAACTCACGCAATCGGCGAAGGTCTCGGCCAGCGACACGGCCGCCGCCGCGCCCAGTTGGCACTACCGTGCCACGTACTACAACGACCCGACAATGTGCGAGAACGCCGGCAAAGCCACGGGCCTCCCCTACAAGTGCGAATTCGGCCTGCCCGGAGCAGTCTTGCCAATTTTTCTGTATGTGTGGTACTGATATCGTAGGTTTGGTCATCGGTTGATCCCAGATAATCTAAGGGACATCCTTTAAGGACTCGTAACACGATCATGAGTTGCGCTTCCGGTCCAAGTGCCTTCTCGGGCCGGGGCGGCAACATCGGCTCAATCGGCGGACACAGATCATCGTCCACGATCCATGGCCGGTGGTCACACCATCCGGAACAGCCGCCACATCGGGCAGGGCCGACCAGGGGCGCTCAACAAGATCGTGTTACGAGTTCTCTTACTCCAGCAGCGGTTCGTGTCCTGTGCTGGTTCTACCTTGGTACCCGCGTCTACGATTGGTGGACCGAGCACATCCGGCCCCTCCGCCGTTCCGGCTGGGACCAGTTCCCAGGCCGCAAAGAACGAGACCGGGCTGGACCGCTACAAGGTCCGCGGCTACGAAGCTTGGTAACGGCACATCACTCTGTCCATGGCCGCTGCTGCTTTCCTCGTCATCCTCCGCTGCGCCATGGACGAGATGGCGGCTCAAGTCGAGGAAGGGCTTACCAGGTGCGCACAATAGGAATGCACGAACCGGCCGAATAGAGCGGGCGTGCAAACCGGACCGAGTGGAGCGAGAAGTATCCCTGGGTGTTTCCCTCAAGAATCTCCATCAGTCCCGATCTCCGCCCTACCCTGTCTGCTGAAGCTCCTTCTCCAGCAGCGTGAAGGACTTGGGCGTACCGCCCGGCTGCGGCTTGCCCTCCTTCTGGCCCACGATGCGGTAACCGGCATTTTGGTAGTAGGCGTTCAGCTGCGCATTACCGGCCAAGCAGTCCAGGCGTACACATGTCCGTCCCACCGCAGCCACTCGGTGTTCCGCCGCGCTCAACAGCAGCCGCCCTGTCCCGTGTGCAGCGACGCCCCGGTCCACCATGAGCCGGTGCACGTATCCGGCCACGGGCGGCTGCGGACCCCAGGCGGCCTCGTCCTCCCACCACAGCTCCCAGGCGCCGGCGATACGCCGGCCGACCTCCGCGAGCCAGACCTCGCCATGCGCCATGACCTGGCGGAAGTGGCCCTCGTCCAGCTCTCCCGGCCGCCACTGCCCGGTGATGCCCCGGGTCAGCATCCAGCGTGCCGCGTCGTCGCGGAGGCGGACGAGACTGGCCAAGTCGCCCTCGCCGGCCGGGCGGACGCGTAGATCATTCACCCGGAGATCCTCGCACATCCGTCCAACTACGGTCTCCGCCAGACCTGCTGTTGCTCCGCAACCAGCGAAGCGGGTTGAAGGTGTGGATCTTCCCCATACCCAGGGCCGGACCGGATTCTGGGGTGGTCCTCCAGCCAGGTCCGGGTGGACACGCTGTTGTCCGAGGACAGGTTGTCGATGACGGCATAGATGTCCCCGGCGGGATCGGCTGTCTCGACCTTCTGGAGAAACTGCTGGTAGAAGGCGCCGTTGCGGGAGGAGACGGTCATGGTGACCTCGTATCCGTCCCGCACTCGCAGCGCGCCGTAGATCGAGGTCTTCTCCGGTCCGCAACCGTAGTCAACCTCGGACTTGATGCGGTGGCCGTCCGGCGACCAGCCCAGCGCTGGTGGGAACGTGCAGGGATCGCCGGTCCGAGTGCGTCGGGCCAGACGACCGTCGCGCCCTCGGGCGGGCAGGCGTAGAACTCGATGCCCCTTGTCCCTTTCCCTCGAATTCTGCGTCCTTTTCCCTCGAATTCTGCGTCCTCCGAGCGAGTCCAGGACAGGGTGCGTCGCCAGTGCACGCCCTCGGCCAGCAGGATCCGGCGAACTTGGCTGCGGCCGACGTCGATGACCAGTCGCTGTGCTTGAGCAGCCAGTGCGTCGAGGGTCCACGCGGCGAAGCCACCGTGGAGTCCACGCTGACCAGCGACAGATCCACCTGCCGATCGGCAAGAATAGCTCGATCGGTTCCCACGTGAGACATTGCACGGGGCGGCAGGATCAACCCAGCGGGCGGGCTTCGTGGAACCCGCTCACCGCATCCGCCTTTGGTCTCGCGCGGCGGCGACGAATGGATACTGCGCAGCATGAGCCAGACGCACGGCGTACGCCTGACGGGCAGCGTGACGGGGATGACCGCCGCGGCTGTGGTCGTCGCGGCTATATCTGTGCTGCGGCGGGTGCTGCCTGCGAGTGTGCTGGTTCTCGCCGGTGCGATGGTCGGCGTGCTCGGGGGCACATGGTCCCCCGTCATTCCCCTGTTGATGGTGGCGGGCTGGTCGGCGGGCGCGAGAATCGAGCCGTGGCGACGGGTGCTTTCAGCGTTTATAACCTCGTTTGTGCTCTATGCGGTGCTCTGCGTGGAGCAGGAGGCGCCCGGAGTGTCCGCACTGGTGACACTGCTGAACGCCACGCCCACATTCCTTGCGGCAGCGGTCGTGCCCGGGCTGGTCGGCCGCTATCGCGCCCAGCGTCGCAGGCTCCTGTCCGCGCTGCATGAACACAACGCCCAGCTGCTGCGGGAACGCGAACTCATCGCGTCCCACACCCGCATGCGGGAGCGGCAGCGGATCGCCCAGGACATGCACGACAGCCTCGGCCATCAGCTGACGCTGATCGCCGTGCACGCGGGCGCGCTGGAGGTGGACCCGGGGCTGGCGGAGGGGCAGCGGGAGGCGGTCGGCGTACTGCGGGACGCGTCCACGGCTGCGATGCACGAGCTGCGCGAAGCGGTCGGCATCCTGCGCGACGGTACGCCGACGCAGCACACAGAGAGCGAACGGTGCCCGCGAGCCGCGGCGTGGCGGGAATCGACGGTCTGGTGGAGGCGTCCCGGGTCGCGGGGGCGGGCGTGGAGCTGCTGCGGTACGAGCCGGATGCGCTCGTGGTCGAGGTGGTCAACGGGCCGAGGCCTGCGATGGCCGCCGGCGGGCAGTGGCCTGCGGTGATCGGCGGGCAGGGGCTCACCGGGCTGCAGGAACGGGCCGGACTGGTCGGCGGCATGGTGCACGCCGGGCCGGCGGCGGACGGCGGGTTCCGGGTCGCGGGCCTTCTGTCGTACGCGTCGCAGGGGCCTCACTGCGCGCTGGAAACCGTCTGCAGCGGGCTGAGGACCCTGCACATGTCGCGCCGCGGCTGTGAGGCGGGAGCCGTGGCAGTCTGGTCCGGAGGAGCACGGGCTGATGGACCGTCGTGCCAGTCGTCGTGAGGAGACCGACGCGGCCGCTCTGCTGAGGTTCCCGTCACCCGGTTGGACGGCATACAGCGTCGGAGTGTGTCGAAGTGTGGCTGCGCAGGCCGCCGAACCTGGTGGTCAGCCGTCGAGTGGGTAGTCCGGGGTAAGGGCGAGCAGTTGCGAGGGAGCTGGTCGAGCAGGGCGGCCCAGCCGGACCCGACCGTGTAAGTCCGGGCGGGACCTGCCACGGGCTCCAGATGGGGTGGGTGCACCGGTCCATCCCGCACCACGCCCTGGCGCACGGGTCTGACAGTGGCATCTGCTGTAGTCGCGGCCCGCGATTGAACCGTGTCCTGGCTGGCTACCAAGGCCTCCCCCGCAGCCACGAACGGAAGCCGAACACTTCCTTGCCTCCACCGGTGTAGCCGCAGCCCTGATCAACCAACACGCCGGGCCAGCGGGCGGACGGCGGGTTCCAGGCCGCGGGCCTCCTGCCATGCATACGGGCCTGGCACATCCGACAGCGGGCGAGGCCGGGCTGCGGCGACTTTCGTCGATGCGGGCGACGACTTTCGGGGCAGAGCGGAGGGGTGCTGCTCGGCGAGGTTGGAGCTGTCACCGATTGGTCCAGTGCGGCGGGCGGGTCACAAGGCCCGGCGAGTGAACGCGTGTACGGACACCGCAACCGCCGCACATCACGAAGGTAGGTCAGATGTCACGGAACGAAGCAACTGAGGTCACCGGGGAATTGGGCGGGGGGCGTTCCGCAAAGCTCCGAAGGGCGGGGCGGTACGGCGTACCGGTCGCGGCGGCGGGGGTGATTGCGGCGACGATTGGGCTGGTCCCGGCCTTCGCCGACTCCGGTTCTGCGCACACGGGATCCGGTTCTCCGCACCTGCCGAGGATCTCCGCGAAGGCCCGGATGGCCAGGATGTCCAAGTCCGACATCAGCGGTTCTCCGGCACGGTCCAACTCACGGGCTTTGGCAGGGCGGCCCTGAACGGCGTCGGAAACGGCGGGGGCTCCGCCGCCGCGTCGCAGAGCAAGTCCAAGACGGAGACGCAGCAGATCGCCGCCGACGGCCCTGAGAAGCAGCGGATGCCGATCCACGGCAAGACCCTCATCCACAATGACACGGAGGCCTGGGAGTACGACAGCGGCAGCAACATCGCCGTGCACCACACCGTCCCCCGGGACGCCCCCCACGGCAAGGGTGATATGACCTTCGAGGAACTGTTGCAGATGTCCACCCTGCAGTGGGCGACCAAGCAGACCCTGAGGGCGGTGGGGGACGCCGGCTCGGCCACGCTCAGCGGCACCACCAAGGTCGCCGGACGGGACGCCTACCAGCTCGTCATCAAGCCCAGGCACGACGAGCACGGGGAATCGATCCGGTTCGCGGTGGACGCCGTCAACAGCGTCCCGCTGAAGCTCACCATCACCTCGAAGAGCGGCGGCCCGGCCGCGATGAGTGTCGGCTACACCCGCGTCGACTTCACCAAGCCCGCCGCGAGCACCTTTGCCCCGCCCAAGGGCCCCAAGATCGTCGAAGGCGACCAGAAGCCGGCGAAGGCGGACCGCGAGCACGGCAAGGGCCGCTGAACTGTCCGGTCAACAGTGTCGACAGTGCGGACACACCAGGGCAACGCCGATCCGCGGCGGCCGAGGTCTTGGCCTACCCGCTGAACAGCCGGGGGGGGCGGTGTGGGGGGTGCCGCCCGGCCCCCGCCAATTGACGCCGGGCCGGTGGTCGCC